>JAYURJ010000160.1:0-35217 GCA_043756275.1 Betaproteobacteria bacterium
TGTAGCAAAGGTCGAGCGCATCGACGACGAGGCGGATATCGGCGGAATTTTTGCCGGATTGGCGCACGTGCGGAATTTCGATCAGCTCAAACGCGGCTTCGTGCATCGTCTTCTTGAATTCTTTGTAGCGATCCCAGTCGCAGTAGGCTTTTTTCACGACGATGCTGCCTTTGACCAATAAGCGCTCAAGCACTTTCTTGATGTCGAATTCGGGATACTTCGCGTCGCGCACACCGATGGCGACGTTCTCAAAGTCGCAAAAAAGTGCCATGTTGGTAATTTCGGGTTGTCCTGCCATGTTGGTTTCCTTTTTGAATCACCAGCTTCGGTTGATGCTCGGCCGCGTACTTATCCATCATACTCGTGCCTGTTGATTGATCGCGCCGCCAAAAATGCCACGCTTCGCCGCTAATATTTCGTTTATGTTTACTGAGCTGCCGTTTCTGGATCGCTTCAGCGCGGCGGCGGCCGCCGGGTTTGGCGCGGTGGAATTTCATTTTCCGTATGACTTCGATCCAGACGACGTTTGCGCAGCACTTGACGACCACAAGCTGGTGCCGGTGTTGATCAACATTCGCGCCGGTGATGCCACGTTGGGTGAACGCGGCCTCGCGGGCTTGCCGGGCCGGGAGGATGAGTTTCGTTTATGCGTCGCTGAGGCAATTGCATACGGCAAAGCCATCGGCGTGCGGCAGCTCAATTGCCTTGCCGGTGTGCAACCGTCGGGCGCGGATGCAAGCGCCTGCGAGGCAACGCTGATCAACAACCTGCACTATGCTGCGCACGAAGCGGCGTTAGCCGGGATGGTCATCAATCTGGAGCCGATCAATACGCAGGATGTGCCGGGCTATTTGGTGAGCAACACAACCGCTGCAATTGGCATCATGGATGCCGTTGGTGCTGCGAATCTGATGTTGCAATACGATTGCTATCACATGCAGATCATGGAAGGCGGTGGGGCTTTGGTGTTGGCGGCGACGATTGAGCGCCTGCTTCCACGTATTGGGCACCTTCAGTTTGCCGATACACCCGGGCGGCACGAGCCGGGCACCGGCAGCATCAATTACGCACTTCTTTTTGCACTGATCGATCAGATCGGTGAAAAATATACGGGTTGGATGAGCGCTGAATATTGGCCGAGTGCGGACAAACGCACGGAGGAAACATTAGGCTGGCTTAAGGCAACTGCCACGACCGAAATGGCTGAACGATGACGCGATTATTGCAGCCGATTTGGCGTTTTTGCTCTAGTTGCTTTAGCTAAACCAGGTCAAACGCAAGAGGACGATCCACAGGACGCTACCCAGCAAGACACCCGAGAGGAGGCCTTCCACTTGATTCATGGGCTCTTGACGCGATGACGGACCATGCAGAAATTCCGCACCTCGAAGTTCACGCAATGCATCCAACGCTACTTTCATGCTACCCATTTCGACATTGCAGCAACTCCATGAAATGACCCGCTGTGTTGCGCCTATTGCCCTACCTGAACGTTGTGACAACTTAGTTAAGGGATTGACAACACAGAAATAGTATCAATAAGAATCGTCTATAGGCAAGCCAATTTGTGAAAAACCGCACATTGCGTGTCGGCTGTGCGACGACTACTCTAAAAGCGCGCGCCAATCGATGCGACTAAGCCTGCAAAAAACAGTATAGAACCAGTACTGGCGCGGTCTTCATGGCAAAAATGTCATGAAAGCCGCGCCGGTGCTTGTGTTTTCAGTTTGTGCACTGCACAATGCATTCGCAGTCTTATTTCTTTGCGTCTTTTGCAGACGGCTGTATTAGCTTGAAGCTGGCTGCTGTCGGCGTATCGGCAGGCAGCGGGCAGGCGCTGTCAGCGCTCACGCCAACGGAGGATCCGGGTGCCAGACTGAGGGCGTAACTTGCCTGCGTCGCATTTTCCTGCGGCGCAATATCGAAGGTAACGAGCAGTTGTTTGGCCTTGGTGACGGGAGTGGCTTTCAATCCAGTGGCGCCGAAGTCAGCATTTGCTGGTGGCTTACTGATGGCAATCGGAAATTTCAATTCGCCGTTTGGGTCAGAAATGGCGGTCGCGTAGGTGACGGCGGCGACGTTGAATCGACCGCTTTCGCCCGCGTTGCCCACTTGCAGTTTGGTGGTGTGTCCGCACAGCCCCTCAGTGGTCACAGTAACGCATAAGGACACCTTCACGGCGGGGCCGCCGGCGACAAAGTTTGCCGATGGGCCGCCGTCGCACCCCGCACCTGCCGAGAAGAACGCGGTCACTTTTGCGTGAGCATTTGTGGCTGTGCCCAACGTGACAAAAATAAACATGGCGATAAGACAACTGCGTAAGCCAGACGAGCCGTTCAATAGTTTTGCGGGAATCATGTTGCCTCCGTGCGTGAAAAACCCAATTGGGATTCAATAGTCAACGGCATCGTCATCAGGTATCGAAGAAATTGCCAAGTTCATCACCGACTGTGTCGGCAATGACCACTGCAGTTGCGGTGGTGGCGACGGCAGCGATGGGAACTGCCAGCGGCGCTGCAATTGGGGATGCTGTTGGTGCCGCAACCGATGCAGGAGTCGCAGGTGGCGTTACTGAAAGCCCGCCAGTCGCTTCTTCCAGCACACGAGTGATGGTGGCGACATCCATGGGAATGCGGCCTTGGGAGCGTAGCAGGATCCGTGACGGAATATCCATTAAGCGCGGTGTGGCGAGCCGCATATTGGAGGCTGTGTTGAGCTTGGGCAGCAAATGGGTGTTGCGCCAGCCGCCGCTTTCGCTCTCGATGGCATCAATGATCGCCTGTTGCGATCTGGCGATACCGGCTAAGAGTTCTGCAACTTGTTCGATGGTGAGGTTCATGGGGACGCTCAAAGGTTGTCCGGATGGCGCATTTGGGCCGGACGTAAGTTAAATCTAAATAACTGTAAATGGCGGTAAGAAAACACAGGTTAGCACAGCAGGCGCGGTGGCAAAACCCATGAGAAAACCCCGCGCTACTTGTATCGCTTCAGCCACTCCATCAGCGCAACCGAGGGCAAGGCTGGGCTGATGACATAGCCTTGCGCGATATCGCAACCCATTCGCTTGAGTTCTTTTAGCGTGGCCTCGTTTTCGACGCCTTCGGCCACGACAGTGAGATCAAAGTTGTGCGCCAGATCAATCACGGAGCGCACGATTTGCTGGTCGCCCTTGTTGTCACGCATGTGTTGCACAAACAGTTTGTCGATTTTCAGCTCGTCGAGCGGGAAACGCTTTACATATGAGAGTGACGAAAAGCCGGTACCGAAATCGTCAACCGACAGCTTGACGCCCATTTTCTTTAGCTGGTTCATGATCACCAGCGAATAATCCATGTCGTTGATGGTGGCGTTCTCGGTAATTTCGAGCGTCAAATGCGAAGGGTCTGCTTGCCAGGTGCCCAGCGCCTGACCAATCACACCGGGTAGTTCGGCATTGCCAAGCGTGATGGTGGAAAGATTGACGGCGACATCAAGGTTCGTTCCGACATGCTTCCACTCCGATTGATGCCGCAATGCGGTGTTCAAAACCCATTCGGTAAGGTCGCCGATCATGCCATTGGCTTCTGCGACCCGTACCGCGACCGGTGGTGGAATCGCGCCATGCTCAGGCAACGTCCAGCGCAGCAGCGCCTCTACACTACGGCAACGACCGGTTTTTAAGTCGATTTTTGGCTGATAAAAAACCTCAAGTTGATTGGTGCGTATCGCTTCGCGCAGCTCGATATTGAGACCGGTGTAAGTGTCTGCGGCGCGCCGATCATCGGCCTGAAAAACATATTGGACAATATCGCGGTCGCGGGCGAGGCGCTCGGCGATATCAGCGTGCACGAGCAGCTCTTCCGCGTTGCCCGCCTGCGCCGGAAAGGCGGCGATGCCGATAACCGGTCGCACCGTCACGAGGCTGTCTTCAAAATCGAGCGGTAACTCGAACGCCTGTTGAATCTTGGCCGCCGCGAGCAAGGGCAGTGCATCACTTCTCAGATTGGGCAGCACCACGCAGATTTTTTCGTCGGAAAGCTGCACATAACGATCAACTGACCGCAATGCGCCGGCGATGCGAACAAGTGCGCGCTGCATGATCAGGCCAGTAGGCACGCCTAGCATCGCGTCGAGGCGATCAGACCTCGCAAGTCCAATGATGAGCACCGCCGCCATGCGTTGCGCCATGCGTGCGTGATCGATTGCGTTGGTGAGGGTTGCTTTCAGGGCCGAACGGGGCAACTCAAGACGCGACGCCAACTCGGCATCGGTGCTGCCATTGCTAGTACGTAAAGCCGTGGCAAAGGCGCGAGGATTGGGTGTGTCGCTCATTGTTGCGTTTTGCGGAAGGCGTACGAATCAAGCTGCGTAGAAGTCACGCGGATCCAGGCCGTAGGCTTTGCTTGGCAAGCCACAACGAATATAAACCGGCGTTTCGGAAACGTCATAGAGAAGATCGAGCGTGCTGGGATTCGCGCGGATGGTCTTGTCCGCCTCGGTGAGCACCAGCACTTTAGGGCGAAGGCGTTTGAATTTGCTGTGCGTAACGACAACGGCAACTTCACCGGTCGATAGTTCGACCATGCTGCCCACCGGAAATACACCAATCGATTGGATGAACTGCTCGACCATATCAGCCTGAAACTGGCTGCCGCTCCAGGTCGACAGCATCTGCAGCGCCTGATGGGGCGAGATGACTTCTGCATAAGGCCTGGGCTTGGTCACAGCCGCATAGGTATCTGCAATTGCGGCCATGCGGCCAAAGGTGCTGATTTTGTCGCCCATAAAATTATTCGGGTAACCGCTGCCGTTCATGCGCTCGTGATGCTGGGCGATGCCTTCAAGAACGTCGGGATGAATGTTGGGCGTATCTCGCAGGATCGCCAAGCCCAGATCGACGTGCTCTTTGATCTGCTCGAACTCGTCAGCGGTAAGACGTTCGTTTTTTTCCAGAAGCCCGCGCGGCAGTTTTATCTTGCCGACATCGAGCAGCAGACCGAGCATGCCCAAATGCGTCAATTGCGTTTTGGCGTAGCCCAGATGACGCCCGAAGGCCACCAGACTGACCGCGACGCTGATGCCGTGGCTGTAAATGTTCAAATCCTTCTCCCGCATCCGCGCCACCCACATCAGCGCATCCGGATTGCGAACCATACTCTCGACCATGTCATCGATCACCGATTCAATATTTTCGAGCTTCAGGTCGTCTCCGGCGCGAATGTCTTCGGCGATGCTGTGCAGCAAATCATTGATGCGGTTGAATGAATCTGCGGCCGGACCAATCTCGTCTTCGACAGTGGTTACGTTTTCGTATATCGTCAACTGCACTGTTTCCGGAATGAACGCAGGACGCACGAATGGTTCTGGCGGCTCGGCAGACTCCGGAACCGCATCATCATCGTATTCATCGGGCTCGCGGCGGCCAAACATCCCGTTCACGCCCTGACGCAAGTTTCCCCAAAGGCTCCGCAAACCACCGCCAGATGCGGCGTTCGCATTATCCGAACCGGCATGGCGTGCGACGGGGGCAGGTGCAAGCTGACCACTGCGTGGAGATTCGTTACCACCGTCCAAGCGAATGTGCGTGGATGAGATCGCAACTGGTTGGGAAGCAGCCCGGCCCATCGGATTTTTTTGCGAGGCACTCAACAATCGCCGAGCAGAGTCCGCTGGCGCAGATGACGTTTGCGTATTGGCTGCGGCAGGTTGCTGCGACCGCGTGACCATCACGCGAGTCTCGTTGCCAAGATCGCGCGGGACGAACGCGAGTTTCTTTTTGGGGCTGTCAAAATCGGGCCCCACCGAACGCTGTGGATCAATCATTACCCAGTCGCAGTGCTGGCGCAATTGCGCGCGCTGCTCATCATCTTCGAGCAGAAATCCCTGCAAGAGAAATGGGGTATCTATCCACGGTCGGTCAAGGTCCGCGATGAACATCCCGGCCCTCAAATCTTTAGTTGCAATTTTTTGATGCATGTCTTGTTTGCTTAATCGCGCAAAAGAAGTTGCGTTGAAAGGTTAAAAAAGTGGGTGGCATTAGCAGTGACTAATATAACATTCGCGCCACTAAAAATTGAGCAAAAAAAACACTATTCTTTGTACCAAGCGCATTTCGTACGCCGGTCGCAAACGTCCCGACAAAAAAAGCTGTTTGGCAAGTACGACGATTCCGTTTATCCTGCCGCACTCTTTGTCCACATAAGTGCGCGCGCCGTGAAATTTGAATTGCTTGGCAGTGATGGCCCCGCGCGACGCGGTCGGCTCACGCTCAATCACGGCGTTGTCGACACGCCCGTCTTCATGCCGGTCGGCACCTATGGCACCGTGAAGGGCATGAGCCCGGTCGAACTCACCGAGATCGGCGCAAAAATTGTATTGGGCAATACTTTTCACCTCTGGTTGCGACCCGGGCTGGATGTCATCGCCAAGCACGATGGTCTGCACAAATTCATGGCGTGGAGCGGGCCGATTTTGACCGATTCGGGCGGCTTTCAGGTCTGGAGTCTTGGCGACTTAAGGAAAATATCGGAGGAAGGTGTCGCGTTTCAATCGCCCATCAATGGCGACAAGTGTTTCCTGTCACCGGAAGAGTCGATGCGCATTCAGCGCGTACTCAACGCCGATATCGCGATGATTTTTGATGAATGCACGGCGCATCCTTCCACGCATCTCGAGGCGGCCGATTCAATGCGGCTATCGTTGCGCTGGGCACAACGCTGCAAGACTGAGTTTGTGCAATCGCAGAATCCCAATGCGCTTTTCGGTATTGTTCAGGGCGGCATGTATGAGGACCTGCGTGATGAATCGTTGGCGGGCCTGGTCGGGATAGGTTTCCACGGCTATGCGATTGGCGGCCTCTCGGTAGGCGAGCCCAAGGAGGACATGATACGGGTTCTGGCACACATTGCGCCAAAATTGCCCGCCGACAAGCCGCGTTACCTAATGGGTGTCGGTACGCCTGAAGATCTGGTGGCCGCCGTCGGCACCGGCATCGATATGTTCGATTGCGTGATGCCAACACGCAACGCGCGTAACGGCTGGCTGTTCACACGGTTTGGTGACGTGAAAATTCGTAACGCACGCTACAAGGATGATACCGGCCCGCTCGACACGACCTGTGCGTGCTACACCTGCTGTCATTTCACCCGCGCTTATCTGCATCATTTGCAACGTACCAATGAAATGCTTGGTGCCCGCCTCAACACCACCCACAACCTGTTTTATTACCAACAATTGATGAGCGAAATGCGCGCAGCCATTGAGGGCCGTGCGTTCACGCCGTTTGTGGGGAAGTTCCATGCAGACCGTGCCAGCGGTCCGGTGTGAAGTGGTATAATTTTAGGTTGATTTATTGGCTGGTTTTCAGTTTAAGCCATTGAATTTTCGGAAAAAGCCGTCATGTCTGTCCATGATGTTTTTTCCATCGTATTTTTATTTTGAGCCTGGAGCCTATATCACATGATCACCAATGCCTATGCCCAAGCGGCCGCCGCGCCTTCTGGTGGCGATTCCCTGATCGGCATGTTGCCGATTTTCGCGATGTTCATTCTGCTTTATTTCCTCATGATCCGGCCGCAGATGAAGAAATCGAAAGAGCAAAAGCAAATGATCGACGCCCTGCAAAAAGGCGATGAAGTTATCGCGATGGGCATCATTGGTCGCATTGCCAAAATTGGCGATGGCTATATCGGCCTTGAAGTTGCCGACGGCAAAGTTATTCACATGCAGCGCCAGGCGGTCACGACATTGTTGCCCAAGGGCACGTTTAACGACGTGATGAAGTGATCGTTGGCGTTGTGCCGATAGTGTTTTAAGACTTTTGAGCGTTAGCTTATCCACATGAACAAATATCCCCTCTGGAAATACATCATCATTGGTGTCGCATTAGTGGTCGCACTGCTGTACACGCTACCTAATTTTTTCGGTGAAGCGCCTGCGGTGCAGGTATCCGGCCTGCGCACCAACAAGGCCGATGCTGACACCCAAAAGCAGGTTGAAGACGCGCTGAAGGCGGCCAACATTGCCACCACCAATGTGGCAATCGAGGGCGATTCGCTGAAAGTGCGCTTCAAGGATGGCGATGCCCAGATCAAAGGGCGCGATGCAATTCAGGCCAAGTTGGGTTCTGGCTTTATCGTCGCGCTGCAATTGATTTCCAATTCCCCGGCATGGTTATCCAGCATCAACGCGTTGCCGATGTATCTCGGTCTTGATTTGCGCGGTGGGGTGCATTTTCTGATGCAAGTTGATATGAAGGCGGTGCTCGATAAAGCCGTTGAGCGTTATACCGGCGATGTGCGCGTGTTGCTGCGCGAAAAGAAAATTTTCTACACCGGCATTTCGCGTGAGGCGGATCGCGTGGTGGCGAAGTTCAAGGAAAAATCCGAGCTTACCAAAGCGCAAACGGAAATCAGCACGCAGCTGCCGGAATTGCAATTGCGCGACTCGGAAGTCAACGGCGAGTTTGTGTTGACCGCGTCGATGAAGCCGGAGACACAGAAAAAATTGCAGGAGAACGCGATCCAGCAAAATATCACGGCGCTACGCAGACGCGTCAATGAACTCGGTGTCTCGGAGCCTATCGTGCAGCAGCAGGGTGCCGAGCGGATTTTGGTGCAGCTTGCCGGTGTTCTGGACCCGGCCCGTGCCAAGGATGTTATCGGTCGTACTGCATCGCTGGAAGTCCGGTTGGTCGCCGAGGAGCATGCAACGTCACGCAATTACGATGCGTTTGAACGCTATCGCAACGAGCCAGCACCGTTCGGTACAGAAAAAATCATCGATGAAAAAGGCTTTCCCGTGCTGGTATCGAAATCGATTGCCTTTACTGGCGATAAGATTAGCGATGCGCAGCCGGGATTTGCACAAGAGGGTGGCGGCGGGGCGATTGTCAACGTCACGCTAAACGCAGCCGGTGGTCGCGCCATGACGATGACGACACGCGGCAATGTGGGCAAGCGGATGGCCGTCATCATGATTGAAAAGGGCAAGCCAGAAGTGCTTACCTGGCCCAACATCAACAGTGAGCTCGGTGCACGCTTCTATATTTCCGGCATGCCAAGCACGCAGGAAGCAAAGAACCTCGCGCTACTGTTGCGCGCTGGTGCGCTGGCGGCTCCGATGGAAATTATTGAAGAGCGCACCATTGGCCCTAGCCTCGGTGTGGAGAATATCGAAAAGGGTAAACACTCGCTGATGTTCGGGTTTGCGCTGATCGCCGTGTTCATGGTTCTTTATTACGCACTGTTCGGCGTAGTGTCGGTGATTTCGCTTGCCACCAATTTGTTGTTTCTGGGTGCGCTGTTGTCGATGTTGCAAGCCACGCTCACATTGCCCGGCATTGCGGCCGTGGCGTTGACACTCGGTATGGCAATCGACGCGAACGTGCTGATCAATGAACGCATTCGCGAAGAACTGCGCAATGGCATGTCGCCGCAAATGGCGATCCAGACCGGCTATGAGCGGGCGCTGGACACGATTATCGACTCCAACATCACGACATTGATCGCTGGTCTGGCGCTGCTTATCTGGGGTTCTGGCCCGGTACGCGGCTTTGCCGTTGTGCACTGCCTCGGTATTGTTACGTCGGTGTTCAGTGCGGTGATGGTTTCTCGCGGCATGATCAACCTGATTTATGGCGGCAAGAAAAACATCAACAAGCTATCCATCGGTAACGTGAACTGGCATAAGCCGTTGAAAGCCGCGTCCTGACAATTTGTGCGGCAACGACGCGAACTAACAAGAAAGAAACAGGATCATGGAATTTTTCAGAATCAAGCAGCCGCTTCCGTTCATGCGCAACGCGAAGATCTTCAACGCCATTTCCTTCGCCACGTTCCTGCTGGCGGTATTTTTTCTTTTCTCCAGAGGTCTGCATCTGTCGATTGAATTCGAAGGTGGCATGGTGATGGAAGTAAATTCCGCCAGCACGGCCGAACCTGATCGTATCCGCGAAGCATTGAAAAATGACGGCTTTCTCGATATTTCTGTCATCAACTTTGGCTCGGCCAAAGACGTGCAGATTCGGCTGCCGTTAAAGATGATCGATGGCGCGCAGAATCAGAATGAAGCGATGCAAAAGCAAAGTGACCGCGTAATGGCGCTGCTTAAAAAAATGGATGCCTCAGCAACGCTGAAGCAAACGCAGGTCATCGGCAGTACCGTCGGCAAGGAACTAGCCTATGACGGCGCGCTGGCGCTGGCGGCGGTATGTATCGGTATCATGATTTATCTGGCCATTCGTTTCGAGTGGCGCTTTGCCGTCGCCACCATCATCGCCAACTTGCATGATGTCGTCATCATTCTGGGATTCTTTGCTTTCTTTCAGTGGGAATTTTCATTGCCGGTGCTCGCCGCCGTACTGGCGATCTTGGGCTATTCAGTCAACGAATCGGTAGTGGTGTTTGATCGCGCGCGCGAAAACTTCCGCAAGATGCGCAAGGCGACAACATCAGAAATCTTTGATGCGGCCATTACCGGCACGATTTCGCGCACCATCATCACCCACGGTTTGACGCAAATGATGGTGCTGGCAATGCTGATCTTCGGCGGACCGAGCCTGTACTACTTTGCATTGGCGCTGACCATCGGCATTTGCTTCGGTATTTACTCCTCCGTGCTGGTCGCGTGCCCGATCGCCAAGTATCTGGGCGTATCACGCGAAGATTTTGTGAAGCCACTTAAAAAAGAAGGCGATCCGGAAGTCATTTCGGCGACGCCTTAACCGATATCCGCGAGAGCTACGTTCGTGGAGTGGCTGAGCGCCGCCATTGATCTCTTGTTGCACCTGGACCGCTACCTGGCGGTCTGGATCGCGACTTACGGCGCATGGATTTACGTCATCCTTTTTGTGATCATCTTCGCCGAGACGGGGCTGGTCGTTGCGCCGTTTCTGCCCGGTGACTCGCTATTGTTTATTGCCGGTTCACTTGCCGCACTCGGTGGCATGGATGTTCACCTGTTGGTATTGCTTCTCCTCAGCGCGGCGATACTCGGCAATATCTGCAATTACGAAATTGGCCGCTATTTTGGCGCGCGTTTTTTTGTAAATGACAAAGCGAGATTTCTCAACCCAAAGCATCTGGCAAATACGCACGCCTTTTTTGAACGCTGGGGTGCTGCCGCTGTTGTGCTTGCCCGTTTTGTGCCGTTCCTGCGCACCTACGTTCCCTTTGTCGCGGGGATGGCGAACATGACCCGGTCAAAATATATTGCCTACACCGTGTTTGGCGCGGCAGTGTGGGTAGGCTCGCTGGTCTACTTAGGCTACTTTTTCGGCAACATCCCCTGGATCAAACAGAATCAGGGCCTGCTGGTGGTCGGCATTATTGTGCTCAGCGTGATGCCTATTGTGATCGCGGCGGTGAAGGCGAAATTCAGCGGATCGGCTAAGTAGATTCGTGAAATCAGCTGCGGGCCGTTAGCTTCGCGAAATATATTGCAGCGACGAAAAATATTACCGACAACATTACCTCGCCAAGCGCTAAGCCGGCCGAGAGTCCACGGTCCGACCAGGCGCGCACCACACCCTCGGTAAAATAAAACAACACGAACATCGATGCCCACTGATAGGTGTAGCGCTCCCCGCGCAGAATACCGAACAACGGCAGCAACAACGGGACGGCCTTGAGCATCAGCCATGAGCCGCCCGGCCGCAGCGGCGCGAGAAAGGTTTCCCATGCGATGCAAAGCGCGATGAGCGCGATGAGGCTGGTGATGGCGATGTAATGGCAACGCTGTGCGTTTGGACTCAAGCTGGTAAATCCTGACATGGGTTGGTTGGACGGGTTGCGATGGTGATCGCAAGGTTGAATATTATTTTTATAAACACCAGTATTGACGGGCTTTGCAGGCCTAAATGCTGCCAGAGACCGCGCCAATGCTAGTGTTTGTCTACATCATTGTATTGTTGCGCCTGAATCCTTGACATCGCCTTGGCACCTACAGGCGGCCAGCGAGAGTCTACCAAATCATCCAGATGAGTTGTACCAGCGCCAGCGTTTGGTTATGATGGCTGCATCATGGAAAGCAAAGCCAGAACTGCCAAGTGGACAGACCCAGCGCGGCGCAGCAAGCTGATGGTGGGGGCCGCGCTCGATACGCCGCTCTACAAGGAAGTGAAACGCCTGATGACCGAAACCATTCGCGCCGGCGAATGGAAACCGGGGAGCGCCATCCCTGCCGAGCGGGTATTGTCCGAGCGCTTTCAGGTAGCGGTGGGGACGATCCGCAAGGCCGTCGATGAGTTGGTGCAGGAAAACATTCTGATCCGTCAGCAGGGGCGGGGCACCTTCGTCGCCGCGCATAATCGCGACCGCATGATGTTCCACTTTTTCCACATCGTGAAGAGTGACGGCACCAAGGCGACACCGACGGTGGACATGCTGTCGTTTCGTTCCGCCGCTGCCGACTTTGAGGAAAGCGAGCGCCTCGCCATCGCCCGTGGCGCGAAGATCTTTCGCATCCGCAATCGCATCATTCTGGACGACGTGCCGGTAATTTACGACACCCTCGCCATCCCGCAGGCGATGTATCCCGGCCTCACGGCAGAGCGGTTCAGGAATCGGCCCAACACCATTTACCACCTGTACCAGACCGAATTCGGCATCACCGTGGTGCGCTCGGCCGAGCGCTTGCGCGGGGCACTGGCCGACAACGAGAGTGCGCAGATACTACAGGTCAAGGTTGGCGCGCCGCTGCTGGAAATCAAGCGCGTGGCGCTGACGTTTCATGAGGCACCGGTCGAGTACCGGCGCTCACTCGTGAATACGGCTGATCACCAGTACTTCAGCGACCTGTCGAAGGCCTGATCAGCCGACTACCGACACCTGTGCCAGCCCGGCATCGACGATGATGTTCTGGCCGGTGATGCCGTTCGAGTCATCGGCCGCCAGGAACAGTGCGGTGCGCGCCACGTGCGCAGGGTCGAGTCGAAACTTGAGGCATTGCAGGTCGATAAACTGTTGGCCCTCGGTTGGGTCGCGCCACATGGCCTGCTGTCGCTCGGTGATGATCGCGCCCGGCACCAGCGTATTGACACGGATATTGCGGTCGCCCAGCTCGCGCGCCAGCGTGCGCGAAATGCCCGAGATGGCTGCCTTGGAGGCCGTGTAGCCGATCAGGCTGGGGCGACCGCGCATCCACGACACCGACCCTAAGTTGATGATGGAACCGCCACCCGCTTCGGCCATGCCGGGAGCGACTTTCTGGATCGCAAACACGTGGTGCGTAAGATTAAGCGCAAGGCAATTGGCCCAGTATTCTGGTGTGAGTTCGTCTAGATTGTGGCGCGTATCGTTGCCTGCGTTATTGATCAGCGCACGCACCGGCCCCAGTTCCTTTTCCACGCGACCGAGGCACGCCTGATAGGCGGCAATATCGCGCACATCGCAAATGTCAAAGGTTGGCGCATGCAGCGCCGCACCGGCCAGATTTGACAGACGCGCCACCAGTGCCACACTGGCTTCGGCATCGATATCGCAGAACGCCACGCGCGCACCTTGCATGGCGAAATGCTCGACCAGCGACGCGCCGATGCCTGAGCCGCCGCCCGAAATAAATACCACGCGATCCTTGAGGCTGGGGTAGCTGGCCATACCGTCGTTCTCCTTGCGAAACTGCTAGTGTCTGGTTGCATAAGTCTGCGTTACACCGAAAACCGCTTGGCGCCCCCAGTGCAAGGCGCAAACCACAGCCATAGCACCGCTATGGCGCGGATTTGCAACGCCGCAATGGGGGATGCCAAGCGGTTTGAATGTAGCAAGACTTATGCAAGTAGACACTAGTCAATATAGAGTGGTTCGGCGCAGCCGGCGACATCGACATCAAACGTAAAGATACCGCCCGCACCAGGCTGACTCGCCAATTCTTCCGGTGTCGCACCTTCCCGGGCTGTCGTAATGTAGAGCGTCGTCAACGCCGATCCGCCGAAAGCGACCATGGTGGTGCGCCGCGCCGGTACCCGCAATATGCCGGTCACTTCGCCAGCGGGCGAAAATCGCAACACACGACCGCCTTCGTATTGGGCGCTCCAGTAGTTGCCTTCGCTGTCGATCGCGGCACCATCCGGGCGACCACCATAATCAGGATCGGTGCGATTGGCTGCGCATCGTGCGAACACCTCGCGTACGCCAACCGTTGCGGTGGCCATGTCGAAGGGGAAGCGATAGATCACGTGATTTGGCGTATCCGATTGATAAACATATTTGCCGTCAAGCGAAAACGCCAAACCGTTGCTGACCTTTACGCCCACCGCCTGGGCAGGCCCCCAGCCCTCGCGAACGTGGCCCCGCTCGATCACGAACACGCCAGCGGCCTCGGTGGTGCGCGCCTCATAAATTGCCCCGGCCCAAAAGCGCCCTGCCGCATCACAGCGTCCGTCGTTGAAGCGCATGGTGGCAGGATCGTACGCGACGCCAGGGGCATCGGCGATCTTGCGCAAGATGCCGCTGGCGGGTTCAAGCCGATAGAAACCGTCACGCAGCGCGGCAATCAGGCCACCACCTGCGGCAAGGCCGATGCAGCCCGGTTCACAGGGAGTTAGCCACTGCCGGACTTGGCCGGTGGCCGGATCGAAGCGGTGAATGCAGCGCGCCGAAATATCGACCCAATACAAAACCTGCTCAGCCGCGCTCCATAACGGACACTCGCCGAGCAGTGCCCGGGCATCGAGTGCCAGACGCGCTTCGCCCAAGATACACTCGTCAGCCACGGGCGGGCCGGTTCGAGGACACGGCAATGGTCATGCTCACCGTGAACGCGTCGCCCGGAGCGAGCATGCGCATGCCCGTATCGGTCACGCCATTGGCCGCCATCGCAAAGGCATTGTTGGTATTGCTTACCGGTTCCATGGCGATAAAGCCGCGGCCATCGTTGGGGGCAAACACGACGATATTGCTGCAAGGTTCACTGGCCGTTAGCGCGACCCGATGCGTGGGGTAGTCGAGCAGGGCGTGGCGCTGCCAGCCGGAAAAACAATGGTCAACCTTCCAGCCCTCGACCGGCCGCAATTGGCTGAAGTCTGCATCGACAGGAACTGGCACACGGCCCACCGGGAGTTTGTCGTCCCCCATTGCCCACATCGATTTCCACTCGGTTTGCAAGTGCAGACCCGGAGTGATGATAAAGAATGGGTGGAAGCCCAGACCGACCGGCATGGCGCGGGTATCGATGTTGCGCACCGTCAACGCCACCGTCAGCGCATCGCCAGTGAGGCTGAACAGCTGTCCTGCCTCGAAGGCGAATGGCCAGTCCGCATCCGGCGTGTGGGCAAGCAGCAACTCCAGCGACATCTGCGTGCGGTTGCCTGTCCGCCATTCGCGCTGCCAGCCGACACCGTGGATGGCATGGGCCTCGGGCGCGAAATTAGGCCGAAGCGAGAACGACTCCTTGCCCACGACAAGCCTGCCGTGGCCGATGCGGTTCGAATACGGCAGCAGTGGATAGGAAGCCATTTGGCGTACCAGCTTGTCGGCAATGGCCGCATCTGCTGCGCGGCGCAGGATCTCGATACCGCGAAAAGAAAAGCGTGCAATCGCCCCGCCAATGGCCGGGCAAATCAACACCCGCGTATCGGCGGTCTGGAGTGTGTGGGATTGCAGGTTGGTCATGGATATTGGCATCGGTCATTGGCGATAGTCAGGCGAGAGCATATCGCGTCATGCACACCTCGTCACGGCGGGCGTTGACATTCAGACGCTGATGTTGACCTCGCTGCGGCTGCCATCGCTGACGCGCACCGCGCCAAAAGTGCGGCATTGTGCCGCGTTCACGCCGAGCAATGTTACGCCGTGACTGCCCGCATCGAGTCGAACCGCATCGCCCATCACACAGGGTGGCGCGGCGGGGAGACCGAACACCAGCACTTCCTCGACTGGCGCGGCAAGGTCGATTTCGCCGGTGTGCTGCACCGCCGGCCCTAAGCACAGCACGTGTCCTTCGCGGCCCCATGCCGGCAGTTGATCCAGCGCCTTTGTCACCACCCGCACCTGGCCGCCCTCAATGCGCTCATCGGTGTCCAGGTCATACCACGCTTGCCCGGCCGGGAAGTACACCTCGATCCTGCCGCCCTGACTAATGATGGGTGCGACCAGCAGGGCATCGCCGAAGAGATACTGTCCTTCGAAGGATCGCGCCAGCCGGTCCTTGGGGAATGCCAGCGGCATGGCGCGCATCAGCGGCAGCCCGGTGCGCGCAGCCTGTTCAGAAGCACCCACCATGTAGGGGATGAGTCGGTAGCGGAACGTCAGGAGTTTTTTTGCAATGGTCTCGACCTCCCCGCCCAGCGCCCACGGTTCGCGCGCGCCAATGCCGTGGTAGCGAAAGTGCGAACAGAACACGCCGTTGCCACTCCAGCGCAGATAAAGCTCGGCATCCGGCTGGTCAGCCCCATAAAAGCCGCCGACATCCGTCGCGTAATAGGGCACGCCGCTCATGCCGTAACTTAAGCCACCGCGAATGCTCGCGGCCATCCCCTCCCAGTCGGTCTGCGGATCGCCGCCCCACTGCATCGGAAAGCGCTGGCTGCCGATAAAACCGTCGCGACCCCACACCATCGCCGGCCCGCGCCCATGGGCATCGTTATAGCGTTGAGTGGCATTCCAGACGCACTGGTTGTAGAGGAGCGGATAAACGTTATGCAGGCGCCGCCCGGAGTCGCCGTTGGCGGCAATCATGTCGTCTTCCACCTGCTCGCCGAAGTCGGTCTTGATAACATCCACGCCATCGTCGAAAAGCTTGTCGTGGCTGTCGGCCCAGAATTCCGCCGCGGCCGGATGCGTGAAGTCGAGCGCGCCGGAGGGAGGCAAGGGCGTGAGCACCTTGCCGAAAGGGTCATCGGTCGGGTCTTTTACCCAGTCGAACACGTAGGCCGATCCATCGGCTTTTTTCAGCAGCCAGCCCTTCGCCTCGAGATCGGCAAATAGCGGGTTGTGGATAGAGACGTACGGGTACTCCCAAACACACACTTTCAGATCGTAGGAGTGCAACGCGGCGAGCGACTCGCGCGCGTCCGCGAAGCGGCTCTTGTCCCACTCGAAGGCGAAGCGCGTGCGCACCTCCCAGGCCGCACGACCGTCAAGGGTGATGACATCGCACGGTATCTGGCGGCGGCGCAACTCAGCCGCCGCGTCGATGGCCTCCTGCGGAATTTTGTAGTACGCCCGCGATAGCCACATGCCGTAGCTCCACAGCGGCGGCACCGGGGCGCGGCCCGTGAGCGCGGTGTAGCGCGCGAGAATTTCTGCCGGGTCTCCCGTGAACAGGAACAGATCCAGCGCGTCGTCCTCCACCTCTGCCAGGTAGGTGCGGTGCGACCACTGCGGGAAACCCACGCCATGGCGCACCACGCCCGGCGTATGCGCCAGCAGGCCCCAGCCGTCAGGACTCCAGCAGAACGGAATGTTCTTGTACGATAGTTCCGTGTTGACACCCAGCGCATCCTCGGTGCGCCCGCGCACCAGCTGACCGCGCTTGTTGAGGGGCCCAAATTTTTCGCCGAAGCCGTACACCGCAGTATCGCTTTCCAGCGCCAGCGCAACGCACCAGCGCGTTCTGCCGTCGGCATCATCCTGCAGGCCGAACGCGGGCAATCGCGAGCGACCGCGAAAGTGCTGGTCGGTGATTGACGTGAGCACGGTTGCGCCGCCGTTGGCTACGCGGATACGTAGCGGCGCGCTGTCGATATTGAGCGTGACTTCGCCACTGGTGATGCGCCAACCGCCCGCAACGACAGACACGCTGAGGGCAGCGGTGGCTGCGGGTGTCACCAGCAAACCATAGTCAGGCCGGTGCGATTGCCCCAGCGTGAGACGCAGCACACCGACTGCGTGTGCGCAGACGACGAACGGCAATCCATCCACACGGAAGTGCACATGCTCTGCATCGGCGCTGATGAGCGTGACCTCGCTGAGACGCTTGAAACTGCTTTGCTGAAACGATTCTGCTGACACGCTGTTGCTCCGTTGCTTTTGTCGGCGGCATGGCTGTCATACCAGCACAAATAGTATAAAATCAAGCACTGGTGCGGCTTTCAGGACAATAATGTCCTAAAAACCGCACCAGTGTTAGAGTTTGAACATTTACCCTTTCAACCCGCCAGACGTAAGGCCACTCACCACGCGCTCCTGGAAAATCAGGATCACGGTGACCACCGGCACCAACGCAATCACCAGCGCGGCCGAGATGGTCGGCCATGGAAAAGCGAATTCGCCCTGGTACATCTGGATACCTACCGGCAATGTGCGATAGGCCACTGCGGCATTCAACGACATCGACAGCAGGAACTCATCCCATGAGTTGACGAAAGCCAGAATGCCTGCCGTGAACACACCGGGCGCGGCCAGCGGCACGACGATGCGCCACAGCGCGCCGAGGCGGGTGCAGCCGTCAATCATGGCGGCGTTCTCGATGTCGCGCGGAATGTCCTGGAAAAAACTCACCAGCACCAGCGTGCAAATCGGCAGATTCAGCACCGTGTAGGGCAGCACCAGCGCGACGTAGCTGTTGAGCAGGTTCAGGCTGCGCATGATCTCGAACAAGGGCACCATCAAGGTCACCAGCGGAAACATCGACACGGCGATGATGGTCGTAAGGATGAGGTTGCGGCGCTTGAGATTTAACCTAGCGATGGCATAGGCTGCCATGGCACTGATGATGAGCGACAGTATCATCGAGCAAATCGCGACGATGGCGCTATTGAGCAGATAACTGGCCAGCGGCTGATCGCGGAAAGCCGCGATGAAATTGGCGATCACGGGATTGTGCGGAAAGTAGGTGATCGGCTTGGCCGTCAGCTCAACTTCATTCTTGAGCGACGTGAACAGGATCCATACCGCCGGAAAGAAGCCGTTGATCAAGACGATGGCAGCGGCAAACCAGCGCAGTCGTTTGGACGTGAAGAGATTCAATCCTGCACTCACTCTTTGTCTCCCCGCACGTAGCGCAGATATACGAATGTGGTCGCCATGGACAGCATGAACATGAACACGGCGAGGCTTGAGCCGTAACCCAAGTCGAGATAATCGACCGTGTTCAACTGGATGTACATGGCCAGCGTCTGCGTTTCTTCACCGGGCCCCGGCATGCTGAAGGGGATGTCGAAGGACTGGATAGCGGTGAGGGTGCGAAAGATCAGCGCCACCAGCATCGAGGGCACCAACAGCGGCAGCGTGATCTCGCGGAACTGGGTCCACTTCGACGCGCCATCGACTTCGGCCGCTTCGTAAAGCGATGCCGGTATCGTCTGCAGCCCGGCCAGCAGGATCAGCGCCATGAACGACGAGGTTTTCCAGACAGTGGCGATGCAGATTGCCATCATCGTCAGCGCAGGCGAATTGAACCAGATCTTCGGCTCAAAGCCTAAGCGCCTGATGATGTCGTTGACGATGCCGTACTCGCTGTGGAAGAACCAGGCAAAGATCAGCCCGACGAACGCCAGCGGCAACGCCCAGGGCAGCAGCAGTGCCAGGCGGATCGGGCTGCGGTAGCGAAACGGCATGTTGGCCAGCATCGCCAGGCCCAGGCCGATCACCAGCGCACCGGGCACGGTGACAAAGGTAATGATCAGCGTGTTTTTCACCGCGCGCCAGAACATGCCGTCGGCCAATGCAGTGGCGTAATTGTCGAGACCGACAAAGCTCACCGGCACACCGAGTGCCAGCCTTATATCGAAGAAACTATTGAACACCAGCCGTGACACCGGGTAGGCGACGATGACGGCGATGAACAGGATGGCCGGCGTGAGCAGCGCCCAGGCCAGCGCAGTTTCGCTGGGGTCGATGATGCGGTCTTTCAGGGCGCGTTGGCTCATGATCACCTTAGCGCCCGTGCCACGCGCTGTTCAATTTCATCGAGTGCCTGCTGCGGCGTTTTCACCCCGGCCATGACGCTGTTGGTGTTGATGCGCAAGGCATCGGAAATGGCCTTGTAGACAGGGGTCACCGGTCGCGGCCTGGCCGTTTCCACCACCGGCAGCGCATCGGCAAACCACGGTACTGCGGCCACCACTTCCGGGTCGCGATAGACCTCGGCGAACACCGGATGGAACGAGCCTTTGAGGGCCAACTGTTTCGATACCGCCGGGCTCGACAGCCAGCGGATCAATTCGACCGCCTGCGGCTTGTTTTTCGAGAACGCCGACACCGACCAGTTCCAGCCACCCATGCACGACACCGCCTTGCCGCCCGGCATGGCCGGCAGTTTGACCACGCCGACCTTGCCTTTCACCTGGGTATCGGCGCCGCCCTGAAAATGATTCCATGCGTACCCCCAGATCACGCCGAACACTACCTTGCCGGCCTGGAATTCTTTTCTGGTGTCGTCGGTGCCGACCTCGGCACTGTTCTTCTTGGCCACGCCCTCATCGATCATCGCGCGCCACATCTTCAGCCCGGCCTCGGCCTTATCGCGTTCAAATCCGGTCTTGCCATCGCGGATAATGTCGCCACCGAGGCTCCAGTAGGGCAACAGAAACGTGCACACCGCGCCTTCGACCGCCTTGCCCTGGAAGCTCAGACCCTGCAGGTTCGGATTGCGCTCACCTTGCTGGATTTTTTTGGCAATGCGCGCCAGTTCCGGCCACGTCGTCGGCGGCTGCTCGCCGTATTTGGCCAGCAAGTCCCGGCGGTAATAGAGAAACAGCGAGTCCGCCAGCGCCGGCAGCGCAATCAACTTGCCATTGACGGTATTGGCCTCACGATAGGCGGGCAGATAACGCGACAATTGGGCTTCGGCATCTTTACCGAGGTATTCGTTGAGCGGTTCGGCCCAGCGCGCGACCGCAAACTGTGCCGGGCGGATGATGTCGATGAGGAAGATGTCCAATGTCGAATCGCGCGCGGTCAGCACCATGTTGAGGTACTTCTGGTTGAGTTCCGACGTTGCCCCGCCGACTTCCACCGAAATCTTTACGCCCGGGTGCGCGGCCATGTACTGCCTAAACAGCTCGCGCATGATGTCCGGACGCTGCTGGCCACCAACATAGACCTTGAGGTCGACCGATGCCGTCGGCGAAAGCGGCTGCGCTCGCGCCCCACACGCGAACGCTGTGCAGATTAACGCCAGTAACATTGCGACCGCGCGAACGTTCATCTCGTCACGCTTCCCGCAGCACCAGTTGGGTATCCGGGTCAAACAAATGGCACTTGTCCATGTTGACCCATACCGATGTTTGCTGTCCTGCGGCAAACGGCAGGTTGGGTGGCAGGCGCGCGATCAGTTCGCCGCCTTCGCAGGCCAGTGTCACCAGGGTCTCGGCACCGAGCGGCTCCAACACGACCACCTTTGCGTCCAGCCGTACATCGTTCGGGCCGACGGCATTGATGCCGATGTCCTCCGGGCGAATGCCAAAAATGACCGCGCGTCCCGCCAACGTTTGGGTAAAGGCCTGACCAGACGGTAGCCGCAGCCGCTGCGCACTGCTGCCCAGCGCTACGCAAACCTGGTTGTCCACCAGTGCCACCGCTGCGTTGAGAAAGTTCATCGGCGGGGAGCCGGTGAAACCGGCCACAAACCTCGATACCGGGCGGTTGTAAATTTCGTCGGGCGTGCCGACCTGCATGATGTTGCCAGCCGACAGCACCACGATACGCTCGGCCAGCGTCATCGCCTCCACCTGATCGTGGGTGACATAAATGGTGGTGGCGCCAATACGCTGGTGGAGTTTTTTTATTTCCGTGCGCATTTCCGAGCGCAGCAGCGCGTCCAGATTGGACAGCGGTTCGTCGAACAGGAACACCTTTGGTTGGCGTACGATGGCGCGACCCATGGCCACGCGTTGTCGCTGCCCGCCAGACAAGGCGCGCGGTTTACGTTCCAGAAGGTGGTCGATCTTGAGAATGGCCGCCGCATCCCTGACGCGCTTGTCGATATCGGCTGCCGCAAACTTTCGTAGTCGCAGGCCGAATGCCAGATTCTCGTACACGTTTTTGTGCGGATACAGCGCGTAGTCCTGGAACACCATGGCGATATCGCGCTCGCGTGGCGGCAGGTCGTTGACGATGCGATCTTCAATCGAAATGGTGCCGCCGCTGATGGCTTCCAGCCCGGCCACCATGCGCATGAGCGTGGATTTGCCACAGCCCGACGGGCCGACAAATACCACGAACTCCCCGCGGCGAATGTCCAGGTTGATGCCATGCACGACCTTGATGCCGTTGTCATAGACCTTGACCACATTTTCGAGGCGGACACCGCTCATCACGCGCTTTCAGTAGACGCCGGTGTTGAGCGACTTCGCCAGCGCCGGCTTGAGCGCGCTCAGGAACGCGTTTGCCTGCCGCATCATCATGCCCATGTCCGAGGCAATGGCCACGTAGGTGTAGCCGTATTCGATGAACTGCTGCACCATTTCCGGCGTGGGTCCGACGATGCCGATGGGCTTGCCGATTTTCCGCGCACGCACGGCCGCGTCCTTGATCGCAGCCTGTACCTCCGGGTGGGCGATGTTGCCGATCTGGCCCATTGACGCTGACAGATCCCCCGGGCCCATGAACAGCGCATCCACGCCCTCGACCGCCGCTATTTCCTCGAGCTTGTCGATCGCAGCCGGTGTCTCAAGCTGGATCATGCGGAAGATACCCTCGTTGGCGCGCCGACCGTAGTCGGCAGCCGTCGCGTAGCGGCTGGCGCGATGCATGGCCGCAAAGCCGCGGGTGCCGGGGTTGGTTTCGCCCGGTGCAGGATAGCGTGTGGAAGCCACGGCGCGGCGCGCATCATCGGCGTTTTGCACAAACGGAAACATCAGCGTCTGCGCGCCGATATCGAGCGCCCGCTTGACGGTGACGATTTCGTTCCAGGCGAGGCGAACTACGGGTGTGGCGCGGGTGCCGCCGATGGCTTGCAGGATGTGGTAGGCATCCTTGAAGTCGATCGGCACGTGTTCCATGTCGACCACCAGCCAGTCAAAACCGAGGCAGCCCATCGCCTCCGCCGTGGAAGCGGTGCCGGACATCAGCCAGGTGCCCAACGGAATACTGGGCTGAGCAAGTAGCGTGCGAAACGGATTGGTGAACGGGTCCATGGAATCTCAGTAGATGGGGGGTTCGGGCGTGGCGGCATTGCCCATGAGGAAATCAAAATCGCATCCTTCTGGGGCCTGCGTGGCGTGTTCGATGTAGAGACGCGAAAACCCTCGCTCGTAAACTAGCGGCGGTGGTGTCCATGTAGCGCGGCGTCGCAGAAGCTCAGCGTCCGACAGTTCAACGTTCAGCGACCGCGCCTCGATGTCGAGCGAAATCATGTCGCCGGTTTGCACCAGCGCCAACGGGCCACCCACCGCCGCCTCCGGTGCCACGTGCACCACGCAACTGCCAAAGTGCGTACCGCTCATGCGGGCATCCGAAATGCGCAGCATGTCGCGCACACCCTGCTGCAACAATTTTTTCGGAATGGGCAGGTTGCCCCATTCGGGCATGCCCGGTGCACCGACCGGGCCACCGTGCTTCAACACAACAACCGTGTTCTCGTCCACCTCGAGCGCGGGATCGTGGATTTTGGCCATCATCTGCGCGTTGGATTCAAACACCAGCGCACGGCCACGGTGGGTGAAAAATTTCGGGCTGGCAGCGGATGGCTTGATGATGGCCCCATCCGGGCAAAGGTTGCCGCGCAGCACGGCCAGTGCCGCGCCCGGGGCCACGGGGTGATCGACCGTTCGGATGACCTCAGGATCGAGATTCTGCGCGTGGGCAATGTTCTCCCCCAGCGTTTTTCCGCTCACCGTCAGCGCACCGAGCGCCAGGTGCGGCTTGATTTCGGCCAGCAGCGCTGGCAACCCGCCGGCAAAGTAAAAATCCTCCATCAGCTTGTCACCCGAGGGGAACAAGTTGGCAATGACGGGAATCGTGCGCGCGGCCGCATCGAGCTCGTCCAACGTCAGCGTAAGCCCGCCGCGGCCGGCCATGGCGATCATGTGGATGGCAGCGTTGGTCGAGCCGCCCAGTGCCATGTAGGTGGCGACGCCGTTGACGAGCGACTCGCGCGAAAAGAACCGCGATGGCTTCAGATCTTCCCACACCATATCGACGATGCGCGCCCCGCAGGCTGAAGCCATCCGCGGATGATTGGCGTCCATCGCCGGAATACTCGATGCACCGGGCAACGTGAAGCCCATCGCCTCGGCGATGGCCGTCATCGTGCTGGCCGTCCCCATGGTATTGCAGGTGCCCGGTGAACGGGTCATCTTGGCTTCGAGCCTGATCCATTCTTTGGGCTCGATATTGCCGGCAACATACTCGTCCCAGAATTTCTTCGTGTGTGTGCCAGCTCCCACCGTCTGACCGCGATAGCGGTCATTGAGCATCGGGCCCGCAGGACAAAAAATGGCGGGAATGTCCATGCTGATGGCACCCATGAGCATGCCGGGTGTGGTTTTATCGCAGCCTCCCAGGAGCACCGCGCCGTCAATGGGGTGCGAGCGCAGCAACTCCTCGGTCTCCATTGCCAGCAGGTTGCGGTAAAGCATCGTAGTGGGCTTGACCATGACCTCGCCAAGCGACATCGCCGGCAGTTCCACCGGGAAGGCACCAGCCAGCAGGATGCCCTCGCGAATGGACGTGGCGCGTTCCCGAAGATGGGCATGGCAGGGCGACAGGTCGGACCAGGTATTGATGATGGCGATTACCGGCCGGCCGAGGAACTCCTCGCGACGCAGGCCGCGCTGCTGCAGGCGTTGCCGGTGCGCAAACGAGCGCATGTCGTCGGCCGCCAGCCAGCGCTGGCTGCGGAGCGACTCCAGTGTGCGACGGGGCGTGCCTAATGACACCTTGCGGATCCTTGTCGGCGTGCGAGCAGAAATAAAAAGGGCGTTACGAACTTTAACTGGTTCGCAACGCCCCGGCCAGCTTGTTTGCGGTCAGAACTCGTACCGGGCACTTACACCGAAATAGCGCTTGTCGTCGCGCGGCACCGAACGCTGCGTGTTGCCACCGGGTAGCAGGAAGGACGAATAGGATTGGTCTCCGAGGTTCTTCCCGATCACTGTGATGCGCCAGCCTTTGGATGGATCCGACAGCGCCAACACGCCGTTGTAAATGCGGTAGGACGGCTGGATCGTGTTGGTTGAAGTCGACAGGTCGTACTGCACGGCGCTGGAATAGGTGTAGTCGCCGCCCACATCCAGACGCAAGCCTGCGCCGATATTGGTCCACCAGTTCAGCCGTAGCGCACCTTTCCAATCCGGTGCCGATGGCAGCGGCGCGCCGTTCAGATTCGGACAGGTTGCCCCGATTGGGCAATTGAATCGATCCACCCGTGCCTTGGTGTTGGCCACCGCCAGTGTGACCGTGAATTGCCTGGACAGCTTGGCCTCCATGTCGACTTCCGCACCCTTGGTGGACACGTCACCCGCGTTGATGAAGCGCGTCACCACGGTGCCTGCGACCAGATCCGGGAAGTTCGCCTGATAGCCCTTGTACTTGGTGTCGAAGAGGGCAATGTTGAATCGCAACCGGTTCTCCACCAGCGTGGACTTGAGGCCAATTTCGTAACCCTTCGAGGTCTCAGGCGAGATCGCCACCTCCTGGTTGGGCTGCATGTTGAAGAATGCGTTGTATGCCGGGCCTTTGTAGCCCTTCGAATAGGTCGCGTAGACCGACACGTCCTTGCTGATATCGAACTGCGGTCCAACGCGCCCGGACACGCCGCGCTCGCTGGTCGACGACGCAGCCGGTGCGCGGTTTGGCTGAACACCGGGGATCGCGGCAGCGGCTGTGGACACGCGGCTGTGGTAATAGGACAGGTCGTCGTCGGTGAAACGCAGGCCGACAATGCCGCGCAGATTTTTGCTGAAATTAAGCGTTCCCTCGCCGAACAGCGACGTGCTCTTGGACAGCGTGCCGTACTCCGCGCGACCGAAGTCGTTGAGCGGTGCAGCGCATGGCGTCAAGCCGTTGGGTAAAGCCGCCAGCGTACCGCTACAGCGCGTCACATCACGGCGGTAGGTTTCGTCGGTCTTGTTGCGCATGAAATACACACCGGCAACATAGTCAAAGAAACCGCCCTTGGCTGAGGCGAGACGCAACTCCTGCGTGAAGACGGTGGATTTCAGGTCGCCCCGGTCGGAAAGCTGTGCGATCTGGCTGTTCAGCGGTACGGGTGCAGTGCCGTCGATATCCTGGAACTGGGTGTTCTTCCACTCCCGGTAGGCGCTGATCCAGGTCATCGCATTGCTGCCGAGGTTCCAGTCGAGCTGGGATGAGACACCGGAGTTCTTGTCGTCTACCCGCTCGAGCACGCTGGTCGAGATGCTGCGGTTTTCGAGGCCAGCAACAATGGGCGAAACTGCCGCCGCGATGGCCGCACTGGAGCGTACAAAAGGCCCACGAATGCCGGTGTCGTCAGCCTTAGAGTAGTCGGCGATGAGCGTGAGTTTGCCGTCCTTGAAAGGTGCCATCTCCACTTTCAGCCGCACGCCCGCACGGTCATAACCGTTGACCTTGCGATTCAGAAACGTGTTTTGTACATTGCCGTCGTACTGGCCGACCAGTGCGGTAAGCGAAGCGAGCAAGCCTGGTGATAACTCGCCCGACACGCCGGCGCGGAATCGGCGCTCGCGGCCGTCCAGATAGGAAACATCGACATAACGCTCGAGGCCCGCCTGTATGGGCTTGGAAACGACGTTGATGACACCGGCTGACGCGTTTTTGCCGAACAGCGTGCCCTGCGGCCCGCGTAGCACCTCGATGCGTTCGATGTCCATCAAATCGAGTGTCGCCATGCCGGGGCGCGGAAACACCACACCATCAACCACGGTGGACACGGTAGGCTCGACGCCAGGAGAGGTGGAAATCGTACCGACGCCACGGATGAACAACGCCGTGTCCTTGTTGGATGCATTGGCGCGGAAATTGAGCGTCGGCACCTGCGCGGTGATGGACGTCATATTGTTCAGGTTGAGCTGCTCAAGCTTGTCGCCGCTCATGACAGTGATGGCGATCGGCACCGACTGTAGCGGCTCTGAACGCTTGGTCGCCGTGACCGTGATGGTTTCGAGCTGGTTCTCATCTTTTACCGCAGCAGCGGGCGAGGCGGCTTGCTGCGCCTGGGCGCCACCGGCGATCAAGGCACTGGCCACCAGCAGCGGCAACAATTTACGCTGGCCGAAAACGGGCTCATGGGGGGTAAGATTCATTTGGTTCTCCTCCGTATTAGGGTTGTCGTTAAGCGTTAAGCGGTCAAGCGTCTTTGATCGCCGACTGCTGTAATGCAACGAGCAGACGATGAATCCGGCACTTTTTTAGCTTCCTAAGCCAGCATGCTATTGAGTGCCGAAGGCGAAGTCAAGTAGATCATATACATGAGTTGTATTGGCTGGATAAGTGCGTCTGGTTCGAGGCGGTCGTGCGGGCGCAGGTCGACGCACTTTCCAGCACGCCAACTGCTCCGTGCCGCACTTTGGTTCGCGGCAGCTCAATAATCATGCTTTGACTAAATGGTGTCACTATTGATACCATTAACATATGGCTTCGCTGAAGAAAATTCTCGAACAAATGCGTCGAGAGCCGACAAATGTCAGCTTTCCGGATTTGTTCAAGGTTTGTGAAGAGTTTTTTGGAAAGCCGCGTCAGTCCGGTTCCAGTCACACTATTTTCAAAACGCCCTGGCTTGGTGACCCGCGAATCAATATCCAGAACGATAAGGGAAAAGCCAAGGCCTATCAGGTGCGGCAGGTAATTCGGCCATCGATAAATTGAAGGAGCGCCAAAATGAACATTAACCATTACACCTACCGCGTCACATGGTCTGCGGAGGACGCTGAACATGTCGGACTATGCGCTGAATTCCCCTCTTTATCCTGGTTGGCAAGATCGCCGGAGAAAGCGCTGGCAGGCATCCGGCAAGCGGTTGCTGAGGCGGTCGCCGATCTGCAAACGAATGGTGAACCGATTCCAAATGCGTTGGCTGAGAAACACTACAGCGGTGAATTCAGAGTTCGAATTCCGCCAGATGTACACCGTGCCTTGGCAATGCAAGCTGCAGAGCAGGGCATCAGCTTGAATCGATTGGCTAGTGCAAAATTGGCAGGATGAGTTTTAGTTCGCGCCGCTCGTCTTGACCAGTTTCTCCGCACCGCCTTCCCCGACCACCACAAACGGTGCCCAAAACAACGGATGCGCATATTGAGGGTGGCTCAGCGTATTGATCAACGCCAGCATTGCCTTGCGATGCGCCTCAGCTTTGCCTTGACCGGGATTGGCTTCATATTCTCTCAACATGCCCGTGGTAAGTGGCACAGTCGCCTCTGACGCGACCGGCCAATGCGATACTAGCAGGGAACGCGCACCAGCGTAAAAGAAAGCCTTCGCCAGTCCCGACAATCCTTCCGCGCCCGGCGTGCCGTCTGCGGCGGCAGTATTGCAAGCTGACAACACGACCAAGTCTGCGTTGAGTCTCAACCTCGCGATTTCACTCGCCGAAAGATAGCCGTCGTCGTCGAGCGATCCTTCGCGCGGCGGCGTCAGGATCAGGCCCGCTTCACCGATTCCTTTGAGCTCGCCCGCCATCAGGCCGTGGGTCGCGAAGGCGAGGGTACGGTACTTCGATAAATCGAGTTGCTTGATCTTGGTCTCGGTCGCGTTCTCCTGTAGCCAAAGCGAATGTTGATCGGACTTGAGCGCCTTTGCCATGGCGCGCAATTCGTCGGCGGTCTCCGGCAATCTCGGTGCATTGCGGATCGCTTCGACATCGGCAATTTCAGTGACCTGCGCTGCATTCGGGGCGTTCTTTATTGGCGCAATGCGGAATACGGTGGCGATATTCATCATGCTACGATTGCCGCGCGTGGCACCGCTTGTTCCGCCAATGAGCGGATCGCCGAATCCGGCAAACGGTTCCTGCGCCGTGTTCGTTTTGGTGAATTGCCGAAAGGCCTGAATCGAACTCACCGACGGCAGCACCGAGAACGCATAACGCCTGGCGAGCCAATCCACCTGCCGGTAATCGGCGTCGCTCTTGATCTCCGGCGGGGGAGACGCGACCAACATGCTGAACGGCAAACTCTGCAACGGACCGGACGGCACCACCATCACATGCTTGACCCCGGCAAGGTGCTGCAACGCAGGTGCGAAGATGCTTTTGTAAAGATCGTGCAGCACGCCGACGCTGACCCGCTTGAGTCGATCATTTCTGTCCAGCTCCATCTCAGCGCGGATCGTTGCCACTTTCTTGACGATGTCCTTCGTATCCACTTGCAGCGTCTGAAAGACTGCGCCATCCTGTTTTACCACCCAGATAAAACTAAAGCTGCGTCCACTTAGTGCATAAACCAGCATCGCCTCGCCCGGTTTCAATAAGGCTTGAATCTGACTGACCTTGGCGGGTTCGGGGCGGGTGAGCTCCTGATATTCGGGAAAGCGGCGGGTCAGTTCGGCATCGATCATCTCGATTTCTTTTACCGCGCTGACGATGCCGTCGCGCACTCGTTGTTCGTTCTCCGCGCTGCGTTGTTGCGGTGGCTTGCTGGCTGCACTGACCAGTAGCGTCTCGTTCCTGGAGCGCCGCTCGCTGGCATCCTGTTTGCGTTTGATCAGGCTGGCGAGTGCGTCATCGCCGCTGGCGAAACGAGAGGCCATTTTGGCGATGGCGGAAGCGGTGCCGGAGGCTTGTTCGAGTTGCACGATTTGGAAGGCTTCATCGGCAATCTTGTTGGCGTCTTCGTTATTTGGATTGCGAGAAAGGAGAGACAGGTGGTTGAGGAAACCAAAACGATTCTGCGCAGCTTCGTGAATGGCTGCATCGCTCGTGCCGTCGGCGATAATTCGTTGGCGGTAGATGGCGCTGGCTTTGCGCGAGAGAGCGATTGCCTTTCCATACTGGCTTTGGGTGGCGTACAACGAAGCGAGGTTGTTCAGAATCGTGGCCACGTCGGGACGATCCGAGCCAACGGTCTCTTCACGGATGACCAGTGATCGCTTGTAGAGCGGTTCGGCCCGCGCATACTGGCCTTGCGTGACGTATAGCGCTGCGAGGTTGTAGAGACTTGTGGCCACATCGGGATGTTTCGGACCCAGAGCTTTTTCGTAGATTGCCAGCGAGCGGTTGTGGAGCAACTCTGCCCGCGCGAACTTTCCTTGGACGTGGTACAGATCCGCGAGGCTTTTCAGACTTGTAGCCACATCGGAATGATCCGTGCCGAGGGCCTTCTCCCGGATTGCCAGCGAGCGCTTGTAGAGCGATTCGGCCTGCGCATACTGGCCTTGGTCAACGTACAGCCCCGCGAGACTATTCAGGCTCGATGCCAGATTTGGATGAGCCGGGCCAAGAGCCTCCTCCCAAATCGCAAGCGAGCGTATGTAGAGTGACTCGGCCTGCGCGTACTGACCGCGGGCTTTGTGCAGCGCGGCGAGGTTGTTAAGACTACCGGCCACATCGGAATGATTGAGGCCGAAAGCCTTCTCCCGGATCGCTAGGGCGTGCTTATGGAGTGGCTCAGCCTGTGCATACCGACCTTGGGTGTTGTAAAGCACCGCGAGATTGCTCAGACTCGTGGCCACATCAGGATGATCCTGACCGAAGCCTTTCTCATTTATCGTCAGCGCGCGCTTGAAGAGCGGTTCAGCCTGCGCGTACTGTCCCTCGTAGGCATAAAGCAGAGCGAGGTTGTTTAGGCTCGTGGCTACACTGGGATGGCCGGGACCGAGAACTTTCTCTCGGATCGCTAGGGAGCGCTTGTAGAGCAACTCGGCCTGCGCAAATTTGTCTAGGGCGCGGTAAAGCTCCGCGATGTTGTTCAAGCTCGTTGCTACATCGGGATGATCCGGGCCGAAGGCTTTCTCAGTGATCTCCAACGCGCGTTTGTGAAGCGGCTCGGCCTGCGCATACTGGCCCTGGTTGAGATATAACACCGCGAGGTTGTTCAGGCTCTGGGCCACATTGGGATGATCCGGACCGAAGGTTTTTTCTGCGACACTGAGTGCTTGTCTGGTAATAATTACAGCTTGACGATAATCTCCCAAGCCGTAGAGTTCTGCGGCTTCTCGATCAAGACTTTTCCACACGGCTTCTTGCGCCTGAATCGGACTTACCCACAGCACGATCGCAGCAACAGTGGCCATTAGCTTGGCGCTGAACGACAGATATTTTTTATTGTTCGTATCGATGAAATCTGCCTGCATTTTGGGAAGACTCTTCGAGGCGCTACAGGCGATGGAAGCTACCAATTTCGAAATGGGGCTACTGAGGGCCTTACTTGATTTTTCACTTGACCAGCAAGCCCGGCGGCAGCGAGCAAACTTAGTACCGATCGGCATGCTTGTTCAACATGAGGAGTTGGTCCAACGACGACCTCGGAAATCTCAAAAGCAATGTTTTGCGATTTTAGCGGCACTCGATAAAAAGGAACAATCATTGATCGTCCTTCGCGATAGTCGAACTGGTCAATTCCAACGCTGCACATAAGCGGCCTTGTAATGATTCGCCATTCTCGCTCTTCCCGGAAGGCTGAGTGCTTCAGAATCGGCGCGTAGCGGTGCAGATAAATGCCAAGAGTGCCGCCAAACGGAAGACTATATTCTGACTGCGCAGTCTGCATGTGTTGCTCCAATACCTCCTCAAGTAATGCGCGAATACATGCACGCTGTTCGGCCTCGTCGTAAATGCACTTCACCAAATGAAATTTGTGCTCACCGCAGATTTTTTTCAAGTATTGGCCAGCAAATCCTATCGCGTAGCCACCTGTCGCTGAGCCATAGGCACGCCATTGTGAAAGCGAATCTGCCACCTCTGAAAATGAACAAACGCAAACATTAATACTCTCCAAACAACGGTCCAGTGCCATTCGCATTGAATTGAGCTGCGCGAACTCCTTTTCGCCTTGGTACTCACCCATCATCACTGCTATCTCTGCAAGCGCTAGCTCTCTGGCGTGTCGATATTCTTGGCGATCATTCAGATACTGAGTATGTGTTGCCCAAATTTCCTCATTTTTAACGATTCCCAGCAATCCTGCTTGTGAGGTGTAGTGAAATAGTGGCCCCTCTGGAATCGGCAGCAAAACGTCATTAAGCAACGCTCGCTTCATTGGCGGGTCTTCAAATACCAACTCATCATCAATGTCGATGTTTCCAGCATCGCTTCGCAACCCAGCGAGTAGTTTTTTGTCCATGACTATTTGAAGTTGAAAAACCGATGGGGCCTATTTCCCAGTGAATAGAAGGAGCCGTGCTCAGATTTTGGCGAGCGATTTTCCAAGGCGTGACTTTGCATCCTCGTGGGAGGTAGCATTTTCGGTTTCAGCGCGTCCAAGGCCACGCTTCACTTTTTCGAGAACGTAAAGATGGTATTGAATGTCTTCCAGGCTGGCATCCTCGGGTAATGCTTTTAGCATTGAGGCGACCTCCGCTTTTGGGCTAATCATAAGTGCTCCTTTGCGATCATCAGAATAAATGCTACCACTGGCTGGCATATAAAGCTTTCATGTCGCTCCTTGCGCTGGCCGGGCCGAATCACTTATTCCTGACAGCCTACAGCAGGCGCAGGAACGCTGCTAACGGGACGGTGGGAATGTCGCTATCTGATAAATCGATGCACAACCTATTTGCCATCAAATCGTACATATCTTGCGGAAGGGGCCACTCCACTTCCGTTCGACTTTTTGATGTTTCCGTGACTGATGAGACCGTGTCCCCTCTCCCGGCCTGTCGGCCACCTTCTGCTTCGCTTCAAGTGTGCCCTTGTCCCGCTCGCGGGAGAGGGACTTTGATCGGTCGTTCGTTGCTTATTCAGGAATTCACAGATATTTATGCAAGCTCTAGCACTGGCGCGGCTACTGGCAGTATTTATGTCTAAAACCCGCACCAGTGCTAGAGTTTGTGAAATTATTCTCTGTAGTCTGGCCAGCGCGTAAACGCAATAAACGTCTCGCCGCTTTCCACCAAATCGGCGTTGACGAATTTCACATTCGCGCCGGGTGGGCCGTTGTGACACCACGCAACCAGTTGCTCAATGGCGAATTCGTTGCCTTGCGTGATCGCTTCCACGCTGCCGTCCTCACAATTGCGTACCCAGCCGTTGATCTCCAGCGCTTCTGCAACGACGCGCATCGATTCGCGAAAACCAACACCTTGCACGCGGCCCGTGATCGCGAGACGTACGGTGACGGTCTCGCCCTGGCTATTCATTCGTCGTGGCCGATTTTTTTGCTGCGCACCGATTTAACGGTCGCGCGGGTTTTTTTGGCTTCGATGCGGCGCTCTTTGGAGGCGCGTGTGGGTTTGGTGGCGAGGCGTTTCTTCGGCACGTGATTGAGTTTCGTCAGGCGTGTAATCAATCGCTCAAAGGCAGTTTCTTTGTTGCGAAACTGGGAGGACGAATCCTGTGCGATCACCACGACGCCCGACGGTAAATGGGTGAGTCGTATGGCGGAGTTGGTTTTGTTGACGTGTTGTCCGCCTGGGCCGGAGGCGCGATAGGTGTCCATCCGGATTTCGAGCGCGAGCGTTTCACGGTCCACCGCGTACGGCGGTAGCCGCAGCGGTAGATCGCGCTCCGTCATTTGATGCGCATCCCCGGCACCGCGCCGGCATCTGGTGCCAACAAATAAATGCCGGTACCGTCTCCTGCTGCCAGCACCATGCCTTGGGACTCACCAAAGCGCATCTTGCGCGGCGCGAGATTGGCGACCATTACCGTGTAGCGACCGATCAAATCTTTGGGGTGATATGCGCTGCGGATGCCGGCAAATACGGTGCGTTGTTCGATCCCCAGATCGAGTGTCAGGCACAGGAGTTTGTCGGCGTCGGCGACGAGTGCGGCATCGAGAATTTTGGCGACGCGCAAATCGAGGCGCGCGAAATCGTCGATGGAAATCGTTTCCGAAATTGGTTGAATGACGACGGGCTTGGGCGGCTCTGGCGGAACGAGTGCGAATTCGGTTGCGGCAGGTGAAGGCGCATGCGTTTCTCCGTTCGCAGGTTTGGCGTCTTTGGTGGCGTCAGCTTTTTTGTTAGCTGTGGTAACTTCCTTTGCGGGTTCAATCAAAGCCTCAATCTGCTTGGGATCAATGCGAGCCATCAGGTGTTTATACGGCTTGATTTCATGGCCTGATGGTAAGAATAGAGTTGTATCCGACCATCCAAGCGGTGAGGCATTCAAGAAGCTTTCAACATCTGAGGCTAATTTAGGAAGAACGGGCTTCAAATAGATTGTAAGTAACCGAAACAGGTTTATCAAAACTGTACAGACCCAATGAAAATACTCACCTTGCTGTTCGTCTTTTGCGAGTTCCCACGGCTTTCTTTCATCTGCAAATCGATTGCAGGCATCGGCAAGTTCCATGATGATACGCAAAACTTTTCCATAGTCTCGCGCCACATAGAGTTCTGCAATTTCTCCAGCTTTACTCTGAACAACCTGTAGTATCTCAATCGGCTGTTTTTGCATCTGAGCCAGAGCGTTCTTTGGTATGGACGAGAGCGAAGTGGATTTCGTAAGCTCGACTTCCGACATTACGTTTAGCGGTTTATTGCTTAGTCTGCCCTCGAATTTCTTGCTGATAAATCCCGCTGCGCGGCTCGCGATATTGACGTACTTGCCGATTAAATCGCTGTTTATCCGCGCAATGAAGTCATCGGGATTGAAATCGAGATCTTCCACTTTCGAATTAAGTTTGGCCGCGATGTAGTAGCGCATCCATTCCGGATTGAGTCCGAGTTTGATGTACCGCTGCGGCGAAACGCCGGTGCCGCGGGATTTGGACATCTTCTCGCTGTTGAACGTGATGAAGCCATGCACGAACACATTATTCGGCACTTTGCGGCCTGAGAATTTGAGCATCGCAGGCCAGAACAGCGTGTGGAAATAAACAATGTCTTTGCCGATAAAGTGAAACTGTTCCACGTCGTCATCGGCCAGGAAATCATCGAAGGAGCGCTTCTCGCCGTTGGCCTTCGCTTTGCCGGATTCGAAATACGCTTTCAGACTGGCCAGATAACCTACTGGCGCATCGAGCCAGACGTAAAAATATTTGCCCGGAGCATCAGGGATCTCAATGCCAAAGTAAGGGTCGTCGCGGGAGATATCCCAATCGTTCAGATTTTTGCCGTCGTCCCCCAGCCACTCGGCAAGTTTGTTGACGACTTCCGTTTGCAGCGGCGTTTCTTTCGTCCATTGTTGCAGGAACTGCACGCACTTCTTGTCGGACAGCTTAAAAAAGAAGTGCTCGGATTTTTTGAGTACTGGCTTGGCACCGGTAAGTGTTGAGTAGGGATTTTTCAGCTCGGTTGGTGCGTACACTGCGCCACAGTT
>JAYURJ010000161.1:0-3845 GCA_043756275.1 Betaproteobacteria bacterium
CCCATTTGTTTATTCGATTCAGGTATCGCCAATGCCGCAGCCTCGGCACCTACGCTCGCAACGCCCAGTGCACCGGCGCTGCCTGCCATCGCGACAGAATTGCGCAGAAATGATCGGCGCTTTGGATTGTGGGTGACGGATTTTCCAGCTTGAAGCTCACTCCTTGATTCACGTACAAGCTGCTCCATTGTTTCATTTGATTTTATCGCCATCGGTCATTCTCCTCGTCAGTGCACTCAAATGGGCCTGCGTTTTTGTGCGACAACTCCAATATCAGCGGTCGGTGTTTACCCGTGTCTTTCACCAGCAAGAACCGCACCTGACAGCGGATGGGGTAAGCCACGGATGGCGGTGCGGGTATTTCGTGATCAACGATACGCTAGTTGGTCAATCTGTGTTTCAAGACGAAACGCAGCTGGTGTGCCGCGCGCTTATTTTGCGCAAATTGAAACACCGTATCGGGAAACGTCGAGGAAATAAAATTAGCCGCTGCGCACGCCTGCGACGCTTACAAAAAATCGGCACCGACGCGCCGCGCATCCGCACAGCCGACGCTGTAAGATTGCGTACGAATGAATAATAAGATAAACAGTATGGCAAGCGTCTTGCGAGCACAGTCTTGAATAATCTTGTCGTTGGCAAAATCGATGTCACGCAAAGATAACCGCTGGGTCACCGATTTGGTCGCGCGCGCCAGCGAGGGAGACAAGCGCGCTCCGCGCGGCGAACCGGCCCTTAATCTGCGCGGCACGCTGATCCCGTTCGCCGACAGCGTTCCCTGGCCGGTGATCGTCGTCGACAAGTCAGGCATTGTGATGTATCTCAACGACGCCATGCGCGCGTCCGGGCGTGAGTTGCCGGCTGCGGGATCGCGGGCTTTTGACAAACTATTTCCGGACTACGTCGCGGTGCTAAAGGGGGAGCCCTGCTGGCTCACCCAACAGGAAGCGGTCGTTGGTCGCATTGTTTCGCCGATCCTGACGCTCCAGGAGCGCATCTGGGTACGCTTATTGCCCCAAGGAGCCTGCGTGATCGTCGTGGACGAAACGCACTTGCATCACCTCGAGTCGGCGCACGCCCAAACAGCCCGGCTTGCGTCGCTTGGTTTCATGCTGGCAAGCGTAAGCCATGAAATCAGCAACCCGCTGGCCGCCGTGCACTCCATTCTTCAAGTATTGCAGTCGAAGAAAGAGAATTCTCCACAAACGCTGGAGAAAGGCTTGCGCAACATCGCCTCCAGCGTTCGACGCATTCTTGCGATCACCCGAAAACTCAACGGTTTCGCGCGTGTTGGGAATATCGCGCCAAGCGCATTTCCGATTGATTTGGCGATAGAGGAGGCGGCGACCTTGTTTGGTTACGACAGTCTCGGCGAGAGCACTGAGCTGCATCATGAACTCAATCCGGATGCATGGGTGTTTGGTCAGGCCGATCAACTCCATCAGATATTTCACAATATTTTTTTGAATGCGGCGCAGGCGATGCATGGCGTTGGCTCGATCTGGGTCAAAAGCACCGTCCTGCCGTATTCAATCGAGATCGCAATACGCGATAGTGGCCCCGGACTGCTACCAACGGTTCTCAGCAGAGTGTTTGATCCATTTTTCACCACCAAGCCCAGCGGCGAAGGCACTGGACTGGGACTTGCCATCAGCCATGAAATCGCCCATGAACATCACGGATCAATTCGTGCGGACAATCACGCTGAAGGCGGCGCTGTGTTTGTGGTGACCCTTCCGCGCCACGCAAAAACGACCGCAGCGCCGGAGGCAATGTGACCGCCTCTTTGATGCGCAAATCGGAAATTCTAGTCGTTGATGACGATGCGGGCATCCGTGCGGGTATTGAGCTGCTGCTTGACGACGGCCCCTACCGCGTTACCTACATGACAGGTGTGGCCGAGGCGCGTGAGGCGCTGGGTGGCGCTGTATTTGATCTGGTCATCACCGACTTGCGTCTGGGCGCCGACAGCGGCCTTGATGTCATACGCTGCGCAAAAGAAACAGACGCGACCGTGCCCGTCATCCTGATGACCAGTTTTTCGTCGATGGAAAGTGCGATCGCTGCATTGCGGCTGGGCGCCAGCGAATACATCATCAAGCCGTTCAACAACGATGAATTTCTGCATGCCTGCAATCGCGCGCTCGATGAACGCAGACTGCGGCAGGAAAACGCGGTGCTGCGTCGCACGTTGCGAAAATCGCGTGACCGTAAGTTGATGGTTGGTGAGCACCCTAAAATCTCGCGTGTGATGGAGATGGTTCGTAAGGTGGCATCTTCGGATGCGACGGTGTTGATCAGTGGCGAGAGTGGTACCGGCAAGGAGCTGGTCGCGCAAGCGCTGCATTTTGACAGTCCGCGTGCGGAAGGCCCGTTGGTTGTGGTCAACTGCGGCGCGATTCCGACAGAGCTCGTCGAGTCTGAGCTGTTCGGCCACGTCAAAGGCGCTTTCACCGGCGCAGTTGGCAATAGCGAGGGGCTGATCCGGGAAGCCAACAACGGCACACTGTTCCTCGACGAAATTGGCGAGCTGCCGATGGCGATGCAGGTAAAGTTTCTGAGGGTGCTTGAAGATCGCCAGGTGCGTGCGGTTGGTGCCAAGGAAGTCCATCGCGTCGATGTGCGTATTGTCGCTGCCACCAACAAAGACCTGAAACAAGCGATCAGCCGTGGTGAGTTTCGGGAAGATCTCTTTTATCGGCTCAATGTGCTTGAGCTAAAAGTGCCGCCGTTGCGCGAACGTGGCCGTGATATTGATTTATTGACACGTCATTTCATTGACCATTACGCCAACAAGCTGGGCAAACGTATCACCGGTCTCGATGCAGAATTCAGCGATTTCATCCGCGTTTACGATTGGCCCGGCAATGTGCGGGAGTTGCAAAATCTGATCGAGCGCGCAGTCATTCTGGCCGACGGCGAAATGCTGGTGTATTCGGATCTTGCAGACGGACTCATCTCTGCCACTACCAACACCGCCACGCCGGTGGACCCAATTGAAAATCCCCTGTCGGTTGAAGGCTACATTAAACAGGTCGTTCTCAAATTTCAGAACGAACTCTCGGAAGTTGAACTGGCAAACATGCTCGGTATCGGTCGCAAGGCGCTCTGGATGCGAAGAAAACGTTGGGGCTTATTGCGCAAAGGGCGTGGCGACGAGGAGTCGAACGGGAACGAGTGAGGGGTTGGCGTTCCTTTTTGAAACGGATGAATCCGACTTTTGCGCGACGAGCAGTGGACAACCACCTGATGTGATTCAGTGTTTTGATATGGCGCAGAAATTGCGTACTACATGCCTACGCAGCACATCCCACAAACGATTTCTGAAGGAACGCAAATGGCCGACGCCGCCGCAGCACCCGCACCAAAACCCCGCAAGAAAATGACGATTCCGATGTTGATGGCGAAAAAGAAAAATAAGGAGCCGATCGTCCAACTCGCCGTTTATGACTATGAAAACGCAATTATTGCGGATCGGCTTGGCATAGACATTCTGTGCGTTAGTGATACCGGCGGCATGGTGCTGTTCGGCCACGAATCAACGACCTCGGTTTCGTTTGAGGAAGTCATGTTCATGGCGCAAGCCGTGAAGCGTGGTTCGCAATATGGATTGCGCATGGTTGATATGCCGTACATGAGTTACCACATCTCTCCAGAACAGGCGGTCGAGAATGCTGCAAAGTATGTCGCTCAGGCCGGTGCGGAAGTGATGAAATGCGAAGGCAATCGCCACCACGCAAGAAACATCGAGGCGATCGTCAAGGCGGGCATTCCAGTGCAGGGTCACATCGGTATCTGCCCGATGCGCATGCCGCAATTGGGTGGCTTCGCGGCGCAGGGCAAAA
>JAYURJ010000162.1:0-3844 GCA_043756275.1 Betaproteobacteria bacterium
CCCGCCTGGAAGCGCAGAGTTTCGCGCACCGAAAAGAACGGATCGAACACGATCTCCTGCGGCACGATTCCCAACGCGCGTCTCGCGGCGCGGTAATCACACACGACATCGTGCCCCATCACGCTAAGGCTTCCCGCTGATACTCGCGTCAGACCTGCCAGCGCCGAGATCAATGTTGTTTTCCCGGCACCGTTCGGACCCAGCAATGCAAAAAATTCGCCCTGCGCGATCGACAGGGAAATGCCCGCTAACGCGACAAAACTGCCGAAGCGTTTCTCGACGCCGCGGACATCAATGGCAAGGGTCATATAGTTCTACTGAGCAGGAACAGAAATACCGATGCCAACAACGGCAACCCGTCACAAAAATCTATGTCGCAGCGTTGGCCTGTGCCAAGGGGCATTGGATCATGTCACCTACCCCATAAAGCGTTGCCAGCGTGGCAAGATTTTGCGGCAGGTGCACATAGCGCAACGATTTCCCCAGCCGCGCGGCTTCGCGTCGCCAATGCAGTAACAGCGCGACTGCGGAAGAATCAATGTCGGTGACATTGGCAAAATCAATCGCGAGACAGCTGGGTAGATTGTCCTGCGCCGCATAGAGCGCCGTCTCATCCAGAATTCTTGGCATACTGACAAAATTCAGTGCGCCCTCGATCTGGAGAACTTCCCCCACCACGGTGCTGGCGTGCGTCGTGTCCATACGGACAGGATTATTTTTGTGTTGCATTCTTCGCGTTGCGCTCAGACAGCGATTTGATCAGCCCATCGATTCCGCTCTTCTGGATTTCAGTGTTGAACGAGCTACGGTAGTTGGTGACCAACGACACGCCGTCGATCAGCACGTCATAAACCTTCCAGCTATCGCCGGATTTTTCCATGCTGTAGTCAATTGGAATCGGCTGGCCGCCCGGCTGAATGACTTGTGTTTTGACCACGACTTCGGTATCCGCAGCAGCCACTTTCAATGGTTTCACATCGATGCTTTGATTGCGAAACTGGGTAAGAGAGGTCGAGTATGTGCGCACCAGCAATGTGCGAAATTCATCGGTCAGCGATTTCTTTTGCGCGTCGCTCGCGTCGCGCCAATTCCTGCCAACGGCAAGTTGCGTCATGCGGACAAAGTTAAAAAGCGGCAATATCTTGTCATCTGCAAGCTTCTCAATTTTCTTCTGGTTGCCGGCAGCAAGTTCTTTGTCCGCCTTGAGAGCGGCAAGGATTTCTGTGGTGTTTTTCCTCACGAGTGCGTCAGGCGACTCCTGCGCCACGGCAGACTGCGAATTTAGGCCAACGACAACGGTGGCCAGAATAATCATTTTTTTCAACATTTTGGATTCGATCAAAGGTTATGGAAGGTAATGCAGCAGAGTAACGCGCGCCGTTCGTTTTCGTCTACTTTATGAGGTCAGGAATGCAGTGATTTTAAAGTAGTCCCAACGACTACTTTTTCGCTGGCGCGGGCTCGCCCTCAGCCGCTTTGCCAAACATGAATTGGCCGATCAGTCGTTCAAGCACCACGGCAGACTGCGTTAGCGTCACTTTGTCGCCTTCGGTGAGTTTCTTGTCTTCAGCACCAGGCTCCAAGCCGATATAAACCTCACCAAGCAGCCCAGATGTCAGGATTGACGCGCTGGTATCTTTGGGAAATGAATAGCGCCCATCCAAGGTCAGTATCACCACCGCCTGGAATTTGTCGTTGTCAAACTTGATATCCGACACACGCCCGACCAGCACACCCGCACTTTTAACTGGCGCCTTCGCCTTGAGTCCGCCGATGTTGGTGAACTTCGCCTCGACCGAGTAGGTGCTCGATGGCCTGTCCTCGCCCAGATTGCCGACACGCAGGGAGAGCCACAGCAACGCGGCGATACCCATCAGCATAAAAATTCCGACCCAAAGGTCGATGGTTTTACGATCCATGATTAATCACCTCTCAGCATAAAGCCCGTCAAAATCAAATCCAGTAACAACACTGTTAGTGCAGAAGTAACAACGGTGCGTGTTGTGGCGCGGGCGACGCCCTCTGCGGTCGGGTCCGCATCAAATCCTTCAAATGTGGCGATGATGGAGATTGCCACGCCGAATACCACTGATTTCACAAAACCGTTCAGCACATCGTAGCGAAAGTCCACGGCGGCGTGCATGTTGCTCCAGAAAACGCCGGCGTCTACCCCCACTAGCAACACCGCGACCAAAAAACCGCCAAAAATCCCGGTGGCGCAAAATAGTGCGGCAAGCAATGGCATCGATATGACGCCGGCCCAGAATCTTGGCGCCACCACTCTCGACATGGGATCAACGGCCATCATGTCCATCGCCTTTAGCTGCTCGGTGGCCTTCATTAATCCAATCTCAGCCGTGATGGCAGATCCGGCGCGGCTCGCAAACAGCAGAGCAGTCACCACCGGTCCAAGTTCTCGCACCAGCAGCAGCGCAACGACCACGCCCATGGTTTCCTCCGCGCCGTATTTCTGTAGCGTCTCAAACCCTTGCAATCCCAGCACCATACCAATGAATAAGCCTGACACCATAATGATCACCAGCGACATTACGCCGGCAAAATAAATTTCGCGGATGGTTAGTTGAAAGCGCCGGAAACTCGTGCCGGAGTGGGTCAATATCTGCAAAAAGAAACGCGCCAGGGCGCCGCCACGCCAAAACGAGTTGATTCCGCGCTTGCCCAAATTTTGGATTGCACTAATCATGGCCGAGACCGGGGGACGACATTGGAGTGAGGCCAAGCTGATCTGCGTAATCACCAGCGGGATAATGAAACGGTACCGGCCCGTCGAGTTCTGCATGCACGAATTGCTTTACGAATGGCTCTTCCGAATTCTTAATTTCATCGGGCGTACCGTGACCGACGATCACGCCATCAGACACAAAATACAGGTAGTCGACAATTTGCATCGATTCGACGATGTCGTGCGTGACCACAATTGAGGTTGCGCCCAGCGCGTTATTAAGCTTGCGAATCGTCTGACCTACCACCGACAGCGATATTGGATCAAGCCCGGCGAATGGTTCGTCGTACATGATGAGCATGGGATCCAGCGCCACCGCACGCGCGAGCGCCACGCGACGCGCCATGCCACCGGAAAGTTCAGCCGGAAATAACTTCGATGCTCCCCGCAAACCGACTGCGTTCAATTTCATCAGTACCAAATCGCGGATCATGTCTTCGGGCAAGGTTGTATGTTCGCGCAACTGAAATGCGATGTTGTCGAACACCGTCATATCGGTGAACAGCGCACCAAACTGGAACAACATGCCCATCTTGCGCCGCATTTCGTACATGCCTTCCCGGTCAAGCAAGGCAATATTTTGGCCATCGACGCGCACCATCCCCTTCGAGGGGGCCAATTGCCCGCCGATCAGGCGCAGCAACGTCGTCTTGCCGCAGCCGGAGCCGCCCATGATGGCAACCACTTTGCCTTTGGGTACGTTCAGGCTGATGCCTTTCAATATGGCGCGCTTGCCATACGCGAAATCGACATTGTCGATCTCAACGACTGATTGGGATGGATTAGAAGACAAGATTTTCTTGGATCGTTATTGTTGGCGGGGCGGATTTTAACAACCGCGACTTTCGCTATTTTATCATTCACTCCGCCGATTCTCGTTATGGTGATGTACTGTGGTGCCCGCAGTGGCATCAGGCTGTAAATTCGCCTCGCGTTGCGGTAACGCGTGCAGTAAATTTGATTGCCCGGTTGTGCATGCGTCCCTATAATCGCTAACGCAGAAAGGACGCGTTCTGTCGCATTCACATTGAGTCAATGGCATTGAAACCTGCACTTTTAATCGTCGACGATGATCCTTTGATCGGGGAAAGCCTTTCGTTT
>JAYURJ010000163.1:0-11037 GCA_043756275.1 Betaproteobacteria bacterium
GTCACTGGCTGCACTAAAAGCCGGTCTGGCGTTCTCCAATACCAAGACCGCACTCGCACACTCGATTTCCTATGACATGACGTTGAACCACGGCTTGCCGCACGGTATCGCGTGTTCATTCACGTTGCCGATGGTGCTTGCTCGCGCAGTAGGTGCAGACCCGCAGCGCGATGCGGTGCTGGCTCAGGTGTTTGACTGCCCCCTTCGTGATGCGCCCGCCATGCTGAAGAAATTTCTCGATACGGTCGGCGTGAGTACAGATTTTGCCAGCTACGGTGTGGATAAGGCAGAAGCCGACCTGATGATTCACAAAGCGCTCGATGGCGTGCGCGGCAAGAATTTTATCGGTGTGGCGGCACGCTAAAGAGAGTGCTATTGCTCTTTTTGCTGCTTACCTTTTTACCCACAGCCCTTTGTCGTTGCGATAAACCCACCCGTTCGGCACGCGGCTTATCCAGCGTTTGCCAAAAGTGGCGCGCAACTCCGCTTCCCATTCCGGACGGCCATTCGCGCGCGCAATTTCGCGATAAAGCGTGGCGCGATCCTTGTTTTCCTCCACGATCAATGCGTCCAGTGCCAACAGCACGTTCACGTTGATCAACGCCGCATCGCGCAGCGCCACCGTGCCATCGTGCGTCAGGCCGATCACGCTCGATTCCAAATGCGGCTTTAGTAAAATGAATCGAGACGCCATACTTTTTTTCAGCGTCAATATCGCCGGCGTATTCATCACAATATCGAGCTCGTTTTGCGTCGATGCGGGCGGTGCACGACCTACGTTCTCCATGCCGGGCCAGACATCGTCGATCAACCCATCAGCCGCTTTTTCAGCGGGCTTGATGTTGAAAAACAGTGTCGATGCGCAGCCAGCCAGCGATAGAACGCTTGCAAACACGGCACCGACAATGATGGATTTTCCTGCGTTCATTTCACTATGCTGGAAATACGCCGGTTGAAAGATAACGATCACCGCGATCACAAACAATTTGCACCACGACAGCGTTCTCGGTCTCCTTACCGATTCTAACTGCCGCCGCCAAGCCGCCGCCAGAGGAAATACCAGCGAATATGCCCTCCTCTCTGGCCATGCGGCGTGTCATTTCCTCGCTCTCAAGTTGCGTCACTTCAATAATGCGGTCCACACGCGGGCGCTCAAATATTTTGGGCAGATATGCCTCCGGCCACTTGCGTATACCCGGCACGTTCGATCCATCGGCGGGCTGCACGCCGATAATCTGTATCGCCGAATTTTTTTCTTTCAGATAACGCGACACCCCCATGATGGTGCCGGTCGTGCCCATTGTCGCGACGAAATGGGTAATTTTGCCGTCAGTGTCGTGCCAGATTTCCGGTCCCGTCGTCAGGTAATGGGCAAGTGGATTATCCGGGTTGGCAAACTGATCCAAAATCATCCCGCCACGTTCGCGCTGGATTTCTTCTGCGGTATCGCGTGCGCCTTCCATGCCAATTTTCTGTGGTGTCAATATCAATTCTGCGCCGAACGCCCGCATCGTTTGGCGGCGCTCGATACTCAAATGTTCCGGCATCACCAACACCATCTTGTAGCCTTTGATGGCTGCCGCCATGGCCAATGCAATGCCGGTGTTGCCGCTGGTTGCTTCGATCAGGGTATCGCCGGGCTTGATGTCGCCACGTGCCTGCGCGCGCGAAATCATCGACACCGCCGGGCGATCCTTTACCGAGCCAGCGGGATTGTTTCCCTCCAGCTTGGAGAGGATGACAGTCGACGCATGAACGCCGTCGTGCGCTGGAATCCGCTGGAGCTTCACCAGTGGGGTATTGCCGATGCAAGACTCAATATTTAAATTCATGTCAACAAAATTATCGTGATTGCAAAATAGCAGGAAAACTTGCGATGAAATCTTTCACGAAACCGCGCAAGTAAGTTCCCCGGCGCGTCGCAAGTTTAGTGGTGCGTTCAGGGAAAATTTTGCTGCCGTCAAGCGCGACCAAATCAAAATCGCGCTCAGCATCCATCGCCACGCTGGCGATGATGCCGATGCCCATGCCCTGACGCACATAAGTTTTGATCACATCGGTGTCGATTGCGGTGAGCACAATATTGGTTTCGACACCGGCTGCTGCAAAAGTTTCATCCAGCGCCGAGCGACCTGTGAAGGCCGCATCGTAAGTGATGATCGGATACGTCGCAATTTTAGCCAGTGTTAGACGTTTCTCACGTGCGAGCGGATGATTTTTCGGCACGGCCACGCAGTGATACCAGCGATACAACGGCTGCGTAATCAGTTCGGGATAACGGTCCAGCGTTTCAGTGGCGATCGCGATATCAGCTTCGCCCGAAATCACCTTCTCGGCCAACTCGCGCGGGTTGCCCTGCTGGATCGACAAACGCACGTCCGGATATTTTGCCGTGAAAGCCTTGATGGCGGGCGGCAGAATGTAGCGCGCCTGCATGTGCGTGGCCGCAATCGTCAACGTGCCCTCGCCTGCCTTCACAAACTCCTGCCCGACACGTTTGATGTTTTCCACTTCCGCCCAAAGTCGCTCAGCAATCTCAAGCACGCTCACACCGGCGGGCGTCAGCGCCGTCAAACGTTTGCCCTGACGCACAAAAATTTCCACACCCAGCTCGCTCTCCAGCTCGCGCACCTGTCGCGACACGCCGGGCTGCGACGTGTGCAAAGCTTCCGCTGCCGCAGACAAGTTCAACTTGTGGCGGGCAATTTCACGGACGTAACGAATCTGCTGGAGGTTCATGAGTGAAGGATAGGGAGATATAACAATATGCGATTAGTCGTGATTGTAAAGGCATTTTTGTTATTACGTGCTTTGACCTGTTCCGGCGATTAAACGTATTGAAAATTCTCTAAATTTCGTCTTCCCCGCCCCCGATCCAAGCATTCGAGGGCAGGCTGTGGCGGGGAGCCAGTGACTTTTCGACGACCGACACTGGATTCCCGCCTTCGCGGGAACGACGAGGTCAACATATTTAACCGCCGGACCAATAAAAAATACAACAAATGAAACACCAGCACTGGCGGGCTTTTCAAGCCATTTTTGCGCCAACAACCGCACCAGTGCTAGACTTAGCCATATACTTGTTTGTTATGAGAATATTCGGCTGCCACTCTTTTCCCAATAAAACGCGAATCAGAAAGCTTGTCATGTCGCTTATCGATGCCGCAATAATGCAGCTCAACGCACACACCGTTTTACCGTTTTCACCCAACCAGACTTGCCTTAGGCGCACACCGTGAGCAGCGTCCTGCCGATACCGCCGGTGGTGTCACGGATGGACGACGACGCTTGGGATGACCTCCTCAATTACATCGAAGAAAAGCGTGTCATCCCTATCATCGGGCCGGAACTGCTGAAGGTCGATACAGATACCGGGCCGCGCCTGCTTTACGACTGGATTGCCGAGAAGCTCGCCGCGAAACTTAATGTCGATACCGCGCGCCTGCCACAGCCCTACTCCCTCAATGACGTTGTGTGCTGGCATCTCTCCACACACGGGCGACGCGAGGACACCTACACGCGCATGCGCACAATACTCCGCGAGGCGACTTTCGCGCCACCATTGGCACTGCGCCAGCTTGCACAAATCACCGACTTCGATCTTTTCGTCACCACCACGTTCGATTCGTATCTCGAACAGGCGATCAACGCCGAGCGCTTTGGCGGTGCCCAGTCCACCGAAGTCATCGGCTATTCTCCAAACCGCGTTGCCGATCTTTCGTCCGAGCGCGATAGTTTTACCAGACCGGTTGTTTATCATCTGCTGGGCCGTGTGTCGGCATCACCCACTTATGTTATTTCGGATGAGGACACACTCGAATTCGTGTGCGCCCTGCAAAGCGAACACCTCACGCCGGAAAAATTATTCCACGAGCTTGAATACAACCATCTGCTGCTGATCGGCAGCAATTTTTCCAATTGGCTGGTGCGGTTATTTTTGCGCATGGCCAAGCGCCGCCGCTTGTCCGACCCGCGCGATGTCGGCGAAGTCTTGGCTGACGACCATTCCGGCAGCGATGAGCGGCTGATGGCGTTTTTGCAACAGGTGAGTTTGCGCACCCGCGTTTACACAGGTGCTGAAGACTTTGTTGCCGAATTACATCGCCGCTGGATGTCGCGCCACGGCGGCGGGAATGTCGTCACCCTCGATGCGCCGAAAAGATTTCTGCCACCCGAACTGGAGATGCCCGACCACGCTGTTTTCATCAGCTACGCGCGCGAAGATTTGCCTGCCGTCCACAAACTCAAGGATGCGCTCGATCAGGCGGGCATCAAAGTTTGGTTTGACATGGAACGCCTCGAAAGTGGCGATGATTACGATCGCAAGATTCAAAAAAACATTGCCCGCTGTTCATACTTCATTCCGATTATTTCCGCCAACACCGAACGCAGGCTTGAAGGCTATTTCAGGCGCGAGTGGAGTTATGCAATTGATCGTGCAAGGAACATTGCCGATGGCGCGGTGTTTATTTTGCCGATCTGCATCGACGATACCTTTGAGGCCAATGCGCAGGTGCCGGATAAATTCAAAGCAGCGCATTTTACGAAACTGATGGATGGATCAGTAACACCTGCATTCATTGAACGGTTGAAGCTGTTGTTTTCGGGGAGGGTGTGATGGTAACCAACCGTGATATCACACGAGAAATGCGAAAACTCCCCAATTGTCTCCCCGGCGAAGGCCGGGGCCTAATTTTGGTCAGGATGCCACGCAGCGAAACTTGGGCCCCGGCGCATTTACCAAACCCCGCCGGGAAGACAGTAATAAGGGTATCGCGATGAATACGACTTCCTCTCCTACAGAGTCAGCAGTCGACCCCAAGAACCCCTGGCTCGGTCTCGCCTCTTTCACCGAAGAAACACGCCAATATTTCTACGGTCGCGAAGAAGAAGTTGCCGAACTCGCCCGCCGCGTACAGCGCAAATTACTCACGGTGCTGTTTGGCCAATCCGGCTTGGGTAAAACATCAATTCTCAATGCGGGTATCGTGCCGCGCCTGCGGCCAGAAGGCTATTGTCCGATCTATGTGCGCATCGACTACGCGACTGATTCAGTATCGCCGTCGGATCAAATCAAGCAGGCGATTTTTCGCGCCACGCAAACGTCCGGCACTTGGTCGCAACCCGGCACCGCCGTCGAAGGCGAATCGCTGTGGGAATTCCTGCATCATCGCGACGACATGCTGCGCGATGCATCCGGTGAGCCGATTATCCCGCTGCTGATTTTCGACCAATTTGAGGAAATTTTTACCCTTGCCCAAGCCGACGACGCTGGTCGCAAACGCGCGGCCACCTTCATTGAAGATTTGGCTGATCTGGTGGAGAACCGTCCGCCAAAAGCGCTCGAAGCCAAACTTGAAACTGACGACTCCATCGTCGAGCGCTTCGATTTCGGCCGCGCCGACTATCGCATCCTGATTTCCTTGCGAGAAGATTATCTGGCGCATCTTGAAGGCGTGAAATCTGCGATGCCGTCGATCACCCAAAACCGCATGCGGCTTGCGCGTATGAACGGCACGCAGGCGCTGGCGGCGGTGATGAAGCCGGGCGGCAAGCTGGTCTCGCAGGAAGTGGCGGAATCTATCGTGCGGTTTGTTGCTGGCGGTTCTGAACTGCCGAACGCCGAAGTCGAGCCATCGCTGCTCTCACTCATCTGTCGCGAACTCAACAATGCGCGAATCGCGCAAGGCAAGAGCGAGATGTCGGTCGATCTGTTGGCCGGCTCGAACGAAACCATCCTTCATGAATTCTACGAACGTGCGCTGGCCGACCAGCCCGCTGCGGTGCGGAAGGTCATTGAAGATGATTTACTGACTGAATCCGGCTATCGCGAAAACCTCGCCGAAGAGCGCGTGCTGAAAGCCTTCACCGCTGCTGGCGCGGGACAGAATAACTACGCAGACGCGGCCACCACACTCGCCACGCTGGTTAACCGGCGATTGCTGCGTATTGAAGAGCGGCTTGATGTACGCCGTGTCGAACTGACCCACGATGTGTTGTGTGGCGTCGTCAAAGCGAGTCGCGAAGAACGCTTGGAACGCGAAGCGCTGGCGGAAGCTGAAAAGAGTCTCGCAGCACAACGCGCACGGGCCGCTGCCACTAAAAAAGCACTCATCCGTGCGCGGCAAATCGCCGCCGGTTGCGCCGTGCTCGCCGTCGTCGCGGCCGGGGCGGGCTTGATGGCGTATCGATCGGAATTGGAAACGGACAAAACCCGCACCATCTCCGAAACCTCGCGCAGCGAAGCCGAAAAGCTGGTGGTGTTTATCCTCGATGATTTTTATGAGGAAATGTCACCGATTGGACGGCTCGATATCGTTGGTGGGCTAGCAAAAAAAGCCGTTGAGTACTACCGCCAGCTCCCACCCGAAGCACGTACGGCGGAGACCAAACGTAACCAAGCCATTGCGCTGTCACGTTACGCCGAGGTGAACAATAGTCTTGGCAAAAGTGATGATGCCGCCAAACTTCTCAGCGAGGCCAACGAGGTCGTCAAATCACTGCGCAGCGGCGGCGATACCACCGATGAAACCCAGATCGCTGAATTGCGGGTCAAACGCGTGGAAGCGCAGGTACTCTCTAATCGTGGCGACCTTGAGGGTGCATTACGTTTGACAGACGAAGGTCTCGCCGCTGCCGCGCCGCTCCTGAACCGCCCCGACGCGCCGCGCGCGGCCCGGCGTATCGAGGCCGAAGCATTACGTGGTAAGGCGTTTGCATTGTTGCGAGTGGAGAACCCGGAGGCTGCCATCACCGCCGCCACCCGCTCACGCGACCTCCATCGTGAATTCGGCGGCGTTGCGTTGACAGACCTTGCGGCCACCACCGGCTACATCGGGGCGAGCTGGGTGCTGGCTGAGTCACTCAGCGACCTAGGCAAGTTCGCCGAAAGTGAGGCTGTGTTCAAAGAGTCCATCGCGCTGGCAGATAAGCTACTTGCGATCCGCCCCGGACACCGCCCGGCGCTACGCAATAAGGCCAGTATGCAGGGCCAACTTGCCGTCAACGCACAGCGCCAACTACAGGTCGTCGAAGGCGTGCGCTATTCCCGCGAATCCTTGCGCACGCAAGAAACCGTGCTTGCCCTCGATCCCGGCAGTAGCAATTCACAAAACAACCGACGTGTCGCGATGGCCAGTATCTCCTATGCATTGGGGATGTCGGGCCAAATTGACGAGGCCGTCAACCTGATGCGAAGTCTCTTAGTGGTTGCACCCTCTGAGCGTCTCACTGGCTTTTCCGCCGTTAATCTTAGCGTTTGGCACGGCAATGCGGCGTTCATGGAGACCGCACTCGGCAATCCAGTGCGTGCCAATACGGAATTAGCCAGCGCAGATCGTTATGCAGTGGTCGCGAAGGCGGCGGGTGCGGGTGAAGCGTTCCGCGCATTGGCCGCCCTGCTCGTCGCCAACACACGCGGCGACATTGCACGGATGAACAACGATAAATCGGCCGCTCAACGCGTGCGCAAAGAGCTAGACGAGGCGATTGCTACGTATATCGCAGCGACGGGTGGCGCGGGTAACAAACAGCGGGGCGGAAGGTCCGAAGAAGCCGTTCTCCGGTATCGCCAATCGGCCGCGTTGTCGCTATTGTTGGGGGAGTTTGCCGTCGCCGAAGCCTCCGCCCGAAAAGCACTTGACTTCGCGCCGGCAGACAGCAACGTACCCTCAACGGTGCAGAGCATCAGTGAGGCGCGCGCGGTGCTCGCCATAGCCCTAGGCCGCCAAGGCAAGTTTGAGGAGGCCAATCAGGTTCTCGCCCCGGCCCTCGCGTTTTATCGCTCACCGGTTGTGGCCAAAAGTGACGTTGCCACCCTGAATATTTCACACGCTGAGGCGCTGCTGGCTGCGGCGGTGGCAAACCCGAAAGAGAAAGCCAAGTTTTTGGGCGATGCCACTAAGCGCCTCGATGCCCTGCCCGCCGCGATGAAGCCGCTGAAGAATGTGCTGCAGCTGCGTGCGGAGATTGCGGCGGAGATGAGGTAGCACGTAGGTTGGGTAAGCGGCTTTCTCGTTTGCCCAACAACAATCTCTAATTGCCGAGGTTGAACTTGATGAACCCAGCCCAATCTATGGCACTGTTCATCCCGATCATTTTGGCCAATACGCAGGCGCGCGAGGAAGAGTACTTTCGTCTGGAGTGGAAGCTGGCGGTGGATCGCTCGCACTTGATGGCGGACAAGTTTCGCGATTGGCCGTGGTCGCGGTTGAATGATGATTTGGCGACACGGGCGGTGGCGGAACGAGTGGCGAAACTCCAAACGTGGGGCACAGTTCCGGGCAAAAGTGGTTCAACTAGCACGTCCACTGTAAACGTTGATCCTGTTCGCGCTGTGATTCGAAAGGTTACACACGCTACCCTGAGTCGATGGGTTGGGCCATGTGTACGTCGACAGGCTAGGCACGAACGGAGGTTTTAGAAGGTGCCAGCCAACATCGCCTGCATTGGCGTGGCGTAATCCGGGTATTACTCATTCATTTCTGCGCCTGATCGCGCCAAGTGTGACAAATTCAACATTTCGCCAGATCAAGTATGTTTACAATCTGGTAATCACACATCAGCCACGCCGTTATTTGTGGTGAGGGGTTTTAATCATGTTCAAACAGTTACTCGCGACTTCCCTGTTAGCCCTTGGGCTGGCCAGTCCCGTCGGTGCCGCAAGCGTGCGCGAAATGCAACTGGACGAAATCATCGACTCGTCCGCCATCGCATTTCAGGGCACCTGCACAGGCAACCGCACCGAGCGCGACCCGCTGACCAATTTCGTGGTGACTTACACGACCTTCGAGGTAAAAGACGTGCTCAAGGGTGCTGTCCTGGCCACCCATACCATCAAACAAATCGGCGGCAGGATGCCAGCGGGCGAACTCAGTTTTCGTGTCGATGGTGTGCCGACTTTTGTCATCGGCGAGGATTACGTGGTGTTTTTGGCGGGCGTATCATCGGCAGGTTTCTCCAGCCCGGTCGGACTGGCGCAGGGGAAATTCATGGTGCAAAAAAGTGCGACTGGCAAGACCGTCACCAACGGACGTGGCTTTCGTGAGCTGACGGCCCGCATGCCGCTGACAGTCGTACCGGGCGAGGAGGCGTTGGCAGCCTCACTCGATCTCGATAAATTCAAACAAGCCGCGCGCGCGCGCATCAGCCTGAAGCAGGCGCAGCAATGAGCAACGTCTCGCGAGTGGTTCGTCTAGCCGCAACGCTGTTGGCGTTCGTGGCGACCGGCATCCACGCGGGCGGGCCACTGAGTCTTTGTCCTGACAAATCGCCCGTCAAATACCCCGGCGCGGGAATCATCAATCTGAACTACGACCTTGGCAACCTCGGACCTCGCATGAAGGCAGACGCCGACGTGCTTGTCGCGTCCTCTGTAGCGCTGTGGACAAACGTCGGCACGTCGACGGTCACGCTCGGGCGCGGCCCGGACCTAGTCGCCGACATCACCCCCGCAAACTTCGCGTCGACAAATAACTCCTCGGACGGCCTCAACCCGGTCGTCTACGATACGGACGGAGAAATCATCGATATGATCTTCGGGCTGGGCGCGAAAAACAACACGCTTGGCTTCGCGGGTTCATCGTTCTCAACCTCTCCAACCTGCCAGTACCGCGAAGGCCGCGCAGTCATCAACGGCTTCTTTACCATGAGTGACACCACCCTCGTCGTGACCCTCGCACACGAGATCGGTCACCTCATCGGCTTGGACCACACCCAGCTCGACACCACACAGGGCATCAGCTTGAGTGGCAATCGCCCGCTCATGTATCCGAGTGCGTCGCGCAATACCATGACGCTGCATGAGGACGACGAAGCCGCCGTTAGTACGCTCTACCCCGACGCGATACCCTTCAACAACACTTACGGACAGATCAGCGGCACGTTCGTGCTCGCCGACGGCGCCACTGCTGTCAGAGGTGCAAATCTTTGGGCAACGGAAACCACCACCAACAAAGTTTATAGCGTCGTCTCGGATTACCTCACCCAGAACACGGGTTTCTTCCGGCTAGCCCTGCCGGCCGGCACCTACAACCTGCGCGCAGGCACGATCCTTACCACCTTCACCGGCGGCTCCAGCGTCGGCCCATACTCAGACAACACTGCAGGGCTATCTTTTCAATCGCCGCTCTATGTGGGTGGTGTGGCGATGGCAAACGTGACGCTGGGAAATGCAGTGCCAACAATGTTCACGATCACCCCCGGTTGCGAAGCCTCACTCACGTTCCGCATCGACGGCACGGGCACCATTGGTGGCAACTGCTCGGGCGCTGCCACCTTTGTGCTGAACGTTGCCAAGTCAGGCACCGGCACAGGCACAGTGACGAGCGCGCCTGCGGGCATCAACTGCGGGGCAACCTGCAGCAGCAGTTTCGCAAGTGGCGCGTCGGTCACGTTAACGGCGACACCAACGGGCGGCGCAGTTTTCGGCGGCTGGAGTGGCGCATGTACGGGCACTGGAACCTGTAACGTCACGATGAATGGCACAGCGTCGGTGACGGCCAATTTCTTGCCCGCAGCCGCTGCAAGCGAAATTTTCCCGCCGACTTGCCAGCTACCGGCGGGTTGGACGGTGCCGGGCACGGCGCAATCTGGGTGGAGTGTGGTCAGCAACGATGCAACCGAGGGCATCTGCAGCCTGAAATCAAACCCGATTGGTGACCTGCAAAGAGCGCAAATCCAATTTACCGGCACGCTTGCGGCCGGCAACATCACCTTCAACCGACGGGTGTCGAGCGAGACGGGCTTCGACTGTTTCCGCTTCCTTGTTGACGGCATGCAGCAAGCCGTCGGCGGCACTTGCAGCGGTAATGGTGTAGGTGGCATTGGCGCATCCGGCAACGTCGCATGGGGCCCCGTGAGCGTCCCCGTTACCGCAGGCCCGCATACCTTGATCTGGTCGTATGAAAAAGATGGTTCCGTCTCGACGCCTGACGATGCGGCCTACATTGATGCCGTGGTACTGCCCGTAGGAAACCCCGGCACAGTACAGTTCACTGCAGGGACTGCATCCGTCTCGGAAAATTTCAGCAGCGTCGT
>JAYURJ010000164.1:0-3832 GCA_043756275.1 Betaproteobacteria bacterium
GTCGCCGGTTTCTATGGCAAGGACATCCTGTTTCCCAACGCCGATGTATCGCCGCAAGACATTGATGCCACCGGGTCCTACGATGCATTCACCTTCACCACGATGATGCAGCTCGAGGACTACGGCTTCTGCAAGAAGGGCGAAGGCCCGCAGTACGTCTCCGACGGTACCATGCGTCTGGGTGGCCGCCGACCGAACAATACCTCCGGCGGTCATTTGTGCGAAGGGTATACGCACGGGATCGCGATGGTGATCGAGAACGTGCGGCAACTGCGGCACGATGTCGACGACAGTTGCCCGATCGGGCCGGACGGCAAACGTCAGCACACCTACGATTATCGCGAGGGCGGCTGCCGGCAGGTGAAAGATGCGCAGTTGACGGCCAATCTGGGTTGGGCGATGCCCGGCACCGGTTCGGCGATGATCATGCGAAGGGGATGAGCGATGACATTACAAGGGTCCCATCTGGGCATGAACCTGACGGTCGAAGAACTCGACATCGAAAACACCGCATATTTTGGTCATTGTGCGAAGCACGATTTCCATTTGCAACGCTGCGACGCATGTGAGCTGATGCGCTACCCGCCAACGACTGCCTGTCCGTTCTGCACCAGCCTCGATTCCACCTGGATTCCGGTCGAAGGCAAAGGCGAGGTGCACTCCTACACGGAGGTTCATCACGGCATCCAGCCGCAATTTCAGAAGCAGACGCCCTATCTGGTTTTGCTCGTGGAACTGGACACACAAAAGGGCAAACCGAGCGAACATGACGCGCTGCGCGTCGTAGCCAATCTGGTGACGCCGCAAGGTCAACTGGCGCCGGCCGATCAGGTGCGGCGGGTCGGCATCGGGACACGGGTGCGGATGGTGTTCATTGATCTGTCGCCGGGGTTATCCTTGCCGCAGTGGACCATCGATGAGGATTCGCCGCAGCCGGTTCCGTGGCGTTATCCTGAACCTTGAACGCCGATTCGCATCAAGTCTGCGTGCGTCGCTCCTGCGCGCAGCGACATCCTTCCCTCACGTGATGGCTTGGACAATGCCATCGTCGGCACTCGTTCCTTTAATGCCAGGGATTCACGAGCGTCAGTCCGGTGGCTTCGAAGTCCTTTGTATTGCGGGTCGCAGCCATTGCAAGAATGCTCCCTTGCAATGGCTGCAATTTGCACATCGGGAACTGACATGCGTCAAACCGCTGAGCGCGTTGGCCAAGAGCTCGCCGTAAGCCAGCGCAGCGGGTACATCGTACGCGTAGGTTCGCTCGGCAAACCGGATGCGCCATTCGGAAATCTGGGCTTCAAATTTTGATTTGCGTAGTCCAGCTTCAAGCTTGGCCACGCCGAACGCCAATTCGCCGATCACACTCGACGGTAGGTGGCTTTCTTCTTCATGCATCAAAAACCATCGTTCCACGGCAGCCTCGGGCAGCGCTTTTATCAGCTCCGAGAGCACGATGATGTCCAGAAGAATCACAAATCAATGCCGTCGCGAGGTTTTCTGTATTCAGCAATGAGTGAGTCAAGGTCGACATCGCTAACCGCGAGCGACCTGAGTCGTTTCAAAAACGATGCAGCGCTAGGTTGCGGGTGACGTGCCGCATATTGCACAAGCGCGTCTTCGACAATGGCGTGGATCGGCCGTTGTTCGCGTTTAGACAATTGATGGGCGCGATCCCTTGCGCGAGCGCTGCGAACAGAAAATTGTGGAGAGACCATGCTGGATTATTGCGATCGGGTTACTACGTACGAGATACTCTCCGCGATGTTAAGCGATGTTAAGCGCTGTGAGCGCTACGCGCTTTTCCCGCTCCGTTCGGACGGTGTGCAGCCCGTTAACCTTCACTTGGGTCGCGATCTTTTTCGCGACCGCGGCGCAGTCGTCGCGGCGGGTGACATCAAGCTCGAAACTCTCGGCCGCGCCGCCCTTGTTGCGGATCTCGCTGGCGACCCCGGCAGCGGCCTCGCCGTTGATGTCGAGCAGCACCACCCGCGCGCTCTCGCGGGCATAGCCGATTGCAATGGCGCGTCTCGTCTGTTTTTCGTTTGTTTCGGACTTTTCCGCAGGTTAGCATGTGGCGGGATCGGTCGCGTGAAATTCGCAGAGCGCTGAATTCCTGGCGAGAAATCGGCGATTATGCGAGTGGAGTATTTGATGGTTGGGGAGGCGACTTACGGGTTGCGTCGATGCCGAGTGGCATAGGCCACCGCTGACTATTGTTCTACAGCAACTCCACCTCGTCATTGCATGTCGATACCTAAGCTTTTGAAGGGGGTGGATGACGCCGCCTGAAGGCGTGCGTTCGAACAATCCCAGTGCGGTGAGTTGTCCAAAGAATTGGCCAGAGGCCTCGAAGTTCAGGGTTTCACAAACCCAACGGCAGGCTGAAACTCTTATGCTGCAAAGCCTGCCGGCTACCTTCGCAGGTCGACGGTTGTTGCCAAGGTGAAAAGCGATTTCATGCGATTGTCCTTTGGCGGCCTAGCGGAACGGTGGAGTGGCCGTTCAACGGCCACTTTGAAAAGACAGGTGACAGATCCTGGATGCGCCGCGGGGTGCCAAAGACCGGATGGGCGTGCCGGATCTTTGTCGGGAGCTCCGGATCAGCTCGGCGGCGTTTTACAAGTGGCGGGCCAAATTTAGCGGCATGGAGCTGAATTCAGATTAAAGCGGTTTCCCACGATCAGGACCGTCGGTATGCAACGAGAGGATGAAGGCTACGACTGATTCTTCGATTGCATCGCCGGTCTTCTGCAAACGCTAGCCCGCCGAACCGCTCTTCCACGAGACAGAGTGCTCTAAATTGACGTTCTCGAACAACGCGGCCGCGTGGTCATCCAAGGCAAGGGAGTGATCGATCTCGCCGCGCCGCATGGCTTCAAGCGATGCGGGTCGCCGATCACTATCGCCATCAAAGTGAACTGCGCATGCGCCTGGAATCAACCCTACGCCGCCGACAAAGGCGAATTCCCGCCACACGGCCAGTGCCGCGCGCGTGTGACCGCCGCTGACGAAGATAGCATCCTGGTCGGCTAGCTCAGTGACCTTGAATGATCCGGGACGTACGGGAGAAAAGAATGACAGATGAGAAGGCGGCACTGGCGTTGACCGTAGGCTGCATAGAACTTGGCCAGGAACAACTCCAGATCACCTGCCGGTGTCGGGATAAAGCAGATTTTTGGGTTCGGATTTTCGGTCAATGCAAGGATTTAGTCATCGATCGGCGAAAGCGAATCATCCATCAGAAAGCCACCGCCGCCGATTGCAAGGATGCGTTTTTTCATATGTTGGTGAGTCGTCTGGCGCGGGGGATTTTCCAAGGACATTTACCTGAGTGTTACTCCCAAAAGGTTTAGCAGGGCGACGATCACAGCCCCTGACGCATGGCGGCGGTCCAGACCAAGTCGCTCAAATTACGTGAAGTGAAATCGGAACGTGTTTTTGAAAATTCAAAAAATCTGTATCCAGGCTAAAAATAGGAAGCTGGTGATTAATGGCGAGGGCGCAAATTAGGAAGTCAGTATTTGAACCCTGTACTCCGCGAGCGCGGCAAGTGTTGAAGACTTCGGCTGCTTTTCCGTAGTCCCGCATCGTTAACGGCACATCCTCAAACGCGGTGAGCCTGCTTTTCAAAGCGTCAAAACCTGCCTGAGTTTTGATCACGCGCGCATCGAAAAACGGCAACAGTTGCGTCATCAGCACGCCACCGACGCCGCGGTCGCGGTCGATCCAGTAGGACGAATTAAACACGCCGGCCCAATCGCCGGTGCCGGCGCTGCGCATGCCGGGCAGGTCGACGAGTGTCAGGTGAAAACCCAGGCCCCAGGTCTGCGGC
>JAYURJ010000165.1:0-3799 GCA_043756275.1 Betaproteobacteria bacterium
AAAAAAGCGGAACGAAAAAAACTCGCTACGCTCAGACAGTTTTTCGTTCTGATCGCTTTTTTCCTCCGCTTCTCGGGGCCAATCAACGGGGACCCGTCGAGCCGATATTTGATCGCTTCACGATGAGAGCTACTACGGCAGCCTCGAAGAATGGTGATCAACGATGAGCCACTTGCTTCCTTGCCTGCGAAAAGCGAAGCTGTAGCGTGCGGGGGTTGAACTCGGCTTTCCATCGCGTACTCCTTTGAACGTGTAAGTTCCACTGTTGAGCGCGAAATCGCCGTACACGCGTATGTTCTGCTCGCCGAACACTACCCGCGCGTCGGGGCGAGCAGAAGCATCTTTGAAGTACTCTGCGACGGCGGAGGAGGTTGTAGCAATTACCTTGAGATTCGTTCCCCACAGCGCGGCATCTGTTGCGTACTGCGCATTGATGCGTTTTGGTTCGCGACTGTCGTAGGCCGCGCGCCACTCGTCCGTGGCGGCCGCCACCTGATGCATTGAAGCTTCAGGCGACGTGACAGTGGTCGTTGAGCATGCTGAAACAATGACGACTAGCAAAGAAAGCAACATGGTTCGCATGGCGACTCTCCTTTTGAGGTAGTGGGTGGACTTGTAGCCGTCTAACGATTGAGTTCGACGCCATCACGCAGCGAACAAGACCGCCGCCACAACTGCGTTCGCAGCCATGAGCGTGGCGTCGACTACGAAGATGAGCAGCATTGGGCCATTCAGAACTGGCCAGAGCGACTCGCCCTGCCGCCCTCCGCCAAGCGCTATCGGCACATTGAATACAAACTGACTGGCATGTGCGAGCGAGAACACACTGGCGAACAGAGCCAGTTGCTTTGGCTCTGGAAAGAGCGCGGCATTGAGCAGAAGCAAGATCGCGAATGCCGCGAAGGCGAGGTTCATTCCGCCCAGAAACCGGACTGAAGCCGAAATGGTGACGAATAGTGGTGAGTCTCGGGCAGACTTTGGAACGAGGATCTTTGCGGCAGTGCTGGATGTAAGGCTGAAATATCGAAATGCGGCACCAAACCAGAGCGCGTTTAGGACCATGACGATGGTGAAGGTAGTAGAGGCTGCAATCATCGAACTCTCCACAAGTTGCGAGGTATCTGGATTTGACGTCTAACGTTTTTATACCCGCAACTCGCGTGTAACTTTTTAAAAGTGCAAATTAAGATTTGCTCGTTAGCCTGGTTAGCCGCTGATTTGCCTAAGACGCTCTTGTTATAGCGCGACCGCGTCGATATGACAAGGTGCGCGACGCAACCCGAGTGTCTTCGTCTAAATTTCAGTGGCCATCATCGCGAAGCGATCAAATATCGGCTCGACGGGCCCCCGTTGATTGGCCCCGAGAAGCGGAAAGATTAAAGCGATCAGAACGGCCCGCTGTTTGAGCGTAGCGAGTTCCGGGGCCGTTCCGCTTTTTTCCGAGCATCGCAGGATCAGAGCCTGCCCCGGCGAAGGCCGGGGACAATCTCCGGGGTCGCCTCTTCGTTGATTACCTCTGCTGGCGACGAAGAAGAAAGTGACTCGCCCCCAGGCGAAACAGGTGCGTGGCATGCAGAGCTAGGTTTGTTTTGCGCTTCGCGCGGTCTACGCACTGGATTCCCCCTGCGCGAGAATGACGGCAGGAAGGGAGTTAGAACCCGCCCAGTTTCACCGCTTCAGAGATGCGTCGCCGCTTGCCCTCTTCGCTAATCGGCTTGCGCCAGATGGCGAACAGGTAAGGTTCTGCGACTTTCTCGAAACCGACGCGTCGGTCGACGGCTTCGGCCTGTTTGTCGCCGATGTAGCCCCAAATGGTCGCGCCATCTGTGAGCGCAGCGTGGGCGTGACGCAGCATAATTTCGGCGATGCCACCGCGTTGGCGCAGCCACGCACGTTGCTCGGCAGCGAGCGCGCGGTAGGCGCGGTCGTCGATGCACAGGCCGCCGCAGAGATAGTCGCCCTGCCATGCGCTGTAGTGCACGTACCCGGCACAAGTGTCGCCAACCATGGCGACAAAGTGACGCGGAAAATCAGGAATTTCCTGTCCGAACTTGCGCCGGAATAGCGCGCTTGCGATGGTCGCCGCGTCGGTCAATTCCTCAATGCGAACCAGTTGATCGAGCGGATCTGCAATCGGCGAGCCAACGGTCGGTGGTGACGCAAGTAGCGGCGACGATGAACGGGCTTCTTCGCGCATAGTCACCGCACCATCACCTCGTCGTAGCCAACCGAACAGACGATTCAGCATGTATTAACTTTTTGTAGAAAAGCCCATTTATAAGGGCTTATAGCGGACAAATGCTCTATGTCGACCATGTACAAAATAAGCACATAGCCCATACTGATAAGCCCTTTTGAACAAAAGCTGTTACTCCACCCGCGACCAGGTTTGAGTGCGACCGAACATCGGTGTGCCCATGTAGCCGCGTACGTCGAGCTTTTTGCTGTCGGCGCTCAGCGTGAGTCGGGCACGATAAACCTTGCCGTTCGCCGCGTCGAGAATGTCGCCGCCGTCGTAGTAGGCTTCGCCCTTCTTGATGTTGCGAATGATGGTGAGGCCCACCACCGGCTGCCCCTTGCGGCTATCGGTGCATTCGTCACACTTCGAATCCTGTTTTGTCGGATCGAGCAGCTTTTCAATCTTGCCAGTAAACACACCACCCGCCTCGGTGATGCGAATGATCGCCTTTTCTTTGCCGGTCGCGTCGTCGACAGTTTTCCATACACCGGCGGGCGATTGCGCAAACGCAATCGAGGTGACAGCGCTCGCCAGCAGGCATACGACTGCGGATAATTTTTTCATTCAAACCTCCTGAGTTACAGATGTGTCGTTAAACGCGGCACGCGCACGTTTAGCCGACAAAGTCGCGCTTACCGACCGGCACGCCCGCTTGACGGAGCAGGTTGTACGCAGTGGTCGCGTGAAAGTAGAAATTTGGAAACGCGAAACCGCTGAGATACGGCAGACCGACGAATTCGTGTGGCGTGCCGCCAATCGGAATGGTGATGATTCTTTTCTCGCTGCCTTCAAACTGTTCAGCCTTCAAGGTTGCCAAAAAGTCGCGCACTTTCTGACAACGCGCTTTGAGTTCAGCGAATGATTTTTCAGTGTCTTCGTGCTTTGGGTTGTCGACGCCTGCCAGTCGTGCTGAAGCGCCTTTGGCGAAGTCGCAGACGATCTGAACTTGTTTGCTCAGTGGAAACATGTCCGGAAAAATTCTCATGCTGGTCAGCACAGTCTCGTCGATCTTCTTCTCAACCGCGTACGCCGCGCCCTTGTCGAGCAGGTTCATGAGATTGCCAAGGTAGCGATCAAACACCGGCACCGACAAGTTGTACATCGAAATCTGCATAAAAATTTTCCTCAAATAAGTGCGAATCAAAAGCAACGCGATTGTAGGCGCTGCTAACATTCACGCGTTGTCAGGAGAAGTGGCGCGCTGTTTGTGAAGCTCGCGTACCGCTACCGTAGGCGTAATCCCCGGAAGATCGCTCAGGTTCAATACTGATAAACAGGCAAACATCTGGAGAGCGAGGCAGTCATTTTCAACAATGACGAGAGCCTCCGCCGAAGGGGCAAGTTTGGCGCGAGGCCGAATGAATCTCTCAGGCACAAAGGACAGATCCGGGACGTCAATCTTCATTGAAAGAACACGTCCTATGTCTGTAGTTTCCGAATCCTCTGACGCGCTTTTGCGCACCCCACTCTACGATCTGCATGTGAGCCTCGGCGCGCGCATGGTGCTGTTTGCTGGCTACGACATGCCGGTGCAATATCCGCTCGGCGTGATGAAGGAGC
>JAYURJ010000166.1:0-3791 GCA_043756275.1 Betaproteobacteria bacterium
CAACACTCCGCGAAAGTGCCTCGGTTTCAGAACCCCAAGTGAGGTAGTATTTGGCCACCCACCGCGTGTCGGGACTCGTACTTGAATCCGGGTTTTTGCCTGTAGAGCCGCGCCAGTGCTTGTGTCTCGGAAGCTTCTCTAAATCCAAGTCCCGTCCGTCCTAAGCTTGTCGAAGGGTTGCGCTCTCTACGTCGAACCAAAGCCCTAGCTCGTCTGTAGTTCGACAAGCTCTGTGCGAGCGGAGGTTTTTAGACATTCCTGTTTTTAATTTAAGGCGACACCAAACCAGAACGCGCCTTCACCGCAAAGGTATCGGAAGAATTAATGCTGCCGGTGGCGTTCACGTCAAGCTCAAGCCGCAGTAAGTTTGCGGCTGCCAGCTGGTTGAATTTGTACCGCCATCGACTAGGGCGGTCGTGGCCTGATTGACCATTGGGCAATAGGTGTAATCCTGAAAACCATTCGCGAGCGCACCCGTGTATACCGGCAGGTCCTGCGCGAACCCGGGTGGACAGGCTAACGCCCATAAGGACAACAACAATTGTCGGTTCGCTGGAATCCCAAAATTTGCCCTGATCTGCGATAAAAATCAGCGGTAGCGCCAACCTAGACGCGCGATGTGGCGCGGTCAATGCCATGAACGCGGTGTCAACCGACCAGATTGCGGACTAACCCCTATGGCGGACAGGGGACATGTGTGAAATAGTGTCAATGCTTCGTCACAATTGCCAATCCCTGTTATTCTTTTGGCGCACTCTCACGACGCGATAGTATTCGCTCTCAGTGGTAATAAACGAAAAGGCCGCACCATAGACATCCTGACGAGAATTACCGGCAATTCCAAGCAAGAGTTGCGCGTCCGTATTTTTTTGCTGGCAGTTGCGGGCTACGGTGTTTCGTTATTACTGTTGGTTTTGGCATACACCATCAAACTGATCGGGATGCCAGGCTTGCTCGGTAGTGCAGCACTGGTGTTGGTGGTGAATCTCGGTTTTTATATTGTCTTCACACTGAAGCACAATAATCGTTTCTCTGACCCCAGCCTCACGCTGGCGCAAACGCTGGCCGCGATTGCGGTGATCATGTTCGTCGCCTACCACTTCGAACGTGACCGCAGTCTGGTATTGGTGTGGTGCTTCGTGGTGATGCTGTTCGGCGTTTTTCGCTTTAAATCGCGTGAGTTCGCGACCACCACGCTGTTCATGCTGGCCGGTTACGCGCTCGTCATCAACCTGATGATGAACTTCAAACCGGATAAGGTCGATGTACTTCTCGAGTGGTATCAGTGGGTGTGGCTGGCGTTGCTGCTGCCATCGTTTGCGTTGATCGGTTCGCGCATCAGCGAAATGCGAGCACGCATTCTGCGGGCCAACGAAGAATTGACCAACGCGCTCGGCACCATACAGGATATGGCGACACACGATTCGCTTACCGGATTGCCGAACCGTGCCTCATTGAGCGATACCCTTCAGTACGCGGTCACCAAGGCGCAGCGCAGCAAGGAAGGGCTGGCGATTTTCTTTATCGATATCGATAATTTCAAATCCATCAACGACACACTCGGTCATCCGACCGGAGATCAGTTGTTGCGTGAAATCGCCCGTCGCATACGCGCAAGCATGCGCGAGAGCGATTTGGTCGCGCGTCTTGGCGGCGATGAATTTGTGGTGATGGTTGAGGCTGTCGCTGATCGTTCAAGCCTGCAACTGCTGGCAGCAAAAATTCTCGCCGCAATCAGTGAACCGATGCAACTTCAGGGGCACGACGTCAAGGTAACAGCCAGCATCGGCATCTCGGTTTTTCCAGCCGATGGCAACGACGTGTCAGCGCTGCTCGCGAATGCTGACATGGCCATGTATCGGGCCAAGGAACTGGGCCGCAATCGTGCCACCGAATATTCTGCCGATCTTGGCGAGAGTGCCATTGAGCGATTTGAAATTGAAAAAGGCATGCGCCAGGGAATTCGTGGTAACGAATTCCATCTGTATTACCAACCGAAAATCGAATTCAGTTCAGGCCGGATGCTGGGCGTTGAGGCCCTGATTCGCTGGCATCATCCGACGCTTGGCGTGCTGGGCCCGGACCGATTCATTCCCATCGCCGAGTCAAGCAATCTCATCATTCCGCTAGGCAAGTGGGTGATTGAGCAAGCGTGCCGACAGTCGAAAATATGGCAGGACGCGAAGCTGCCACGTTTCACGATTGCCGTAAATCTCTCCGCCAATCAACTGGCCGATCCAGGGCTTGTGCAGATGGTTTCCGATTCACTCCGCAGCAGTGGGGCAGATCCGGCGATGATCGAACTCGAGATTACCGAGACCGCAGTGATGAAAAATCTGGATGACGCCATCATGCGCCTGAATGCACTTCGCGCGCTTGGCGTGCGGCTATCGATCGACGATTTCGGGACCGGCTATTCGTCGCTTTCGTATCTGAAACAGTTGCCGGTGGATATTCTTAAGGTTGATCGATCCTTCGTTAAAGATTTGCCGCACAATCGTGATGATCTTGCCATTACTCGCGCCGTGATCGCGATGGCGCATGGATTGTCGATGAAAGTTGTGGCTGAAGGGGTTGAGGATAAGCATCAATTTAATTCATTGCGCGACGAAGGCTGCGATGAGTTTCAGGGCTACTTTTGCCGTCCCGCAATGGAAAGTCATCAGCTTGAGGCGTTGTTGGGCCAACATGGAGCGATAATTCCAGCGCAGGCCTGAGCTATCGGGTTGGCGCGCATAATTGATCAGAAGGAAACGCGTCAAATGAAACTTATTTTCTCGATCCTTGTTTCTCTCGCGCTGGTTGCTTGCTCATCCGGGCTAGACCGTAAGCTTGACGGCTCAAACGAAAAAGCGTTTGAAACCAGCCTCGCTACGATCAAGAAAACCGCCAAGCCTGACGAGGTAGCGCAGTTAGATGATGCGTTGCTGGTGCTGGCGATTTCCAATGTCAGCATCGGTTTTGAGGGCGGTATCCTTGGCGCATTGAAAAAAATATCAGCGACCAAAAGCCCTGAACAATTGGCAGATCAACTTATGCCGATTGTCCACAGCATGACCGGGCGGGAGATCATCAAGGCGGGCAAGAAGCGCAAAGGTGAGGAAGCCACCAAACAGCTTGCCATTATCGAGGCCGATATGGTGCGGCTGATCAAGCTGCGCGAGGAAAAAACCAGCACAAAGGGGATTCTTGCGCCCATCGAAATTCTCGAACCGACGTTGCGCTTTAACAGCGTCGGGCCGCAAAAAATGAGCGTGATGGATTTCAAGGTGAAAAACGGTACCGATGTTCCGCTGAGTTATTTGTATTTACGTGGCACTGCCACTGAAGCTGTGAGCGGGAAAATATTGTTCAGCGACGACATTAATTACAAGTTAAGCGCTGCGCCGTTGCTACCCGGCGAGACCAAAGCGCTCAGATTGCCCAATTCAGCGCAGGGAAAATGGAACTCACCGGAAGTCTGGGGCAAGGAAAACCTTGGCTTCCGCATCGAAGTGGTCAACGCGGAAAATTTGGCCGGTCAGCGATTGGCCGCCTCGTTCACGCATAAAGACGGCGTACAGCTCGCCACGCTCGAAGCGAACAAGCAGGCGCTGGCCAGCATGCTTGCAGAGTAGCCGGTCAGTCTTACCAGATGCCAGTGTTGGGCATTGACGTCCAAGGCTCCTGTGGGGCCAACGGTGTGCCCGACTGCAGCAGTTCGATTGAGATATTGTCTGGAGAGCGCACAAATGCCATACGCCCGTCGCGCGGCGGACGATTGATGGTGACACCCGCATCCATGAGTTTTT
>JAYURJ010000167.1:0-34487 GCA_043756275.1 Betaproteobacteria bacterium
GGCGTGGTTGTTGGGCGTGGCAACGTTTTTCCTGTCACTGGTGCCGATCGGTCCGCCGCTGATCTGGGGCGGGGCTTCCGTGTGGCTGATGTTTCAGGGTGAAACCGGCTGGGCGGTTTTCATGTTTCTGTGGGGGCTCTTGTTCATCAGCAGCATCGACAACATCGTGAAGCCCTATCTCATCAGCCGATCAAGCAATCTGCCGCTATTGCTGATCGTGCTCGGCGTCTTCGGTGGCGTGATCGCCTTCGGTTTTATCGGTGTGTTTATCGGGCCGCCGGTACTTGCTGTCGGCATGACGCTGATTCAGCTTTGGATATCACGCGCTGGCGAGGCCCGGGAAGCATAAGAATAGTGTCGGCCAGATTGGCTGATCGTGAGTTGAGGTAACCTGTTCGGGATGAACTTACTTCACATCAAAAAATCATTGCGGCCTGAATGGTTGCATGGTTGGCACTGACAATGCACTCATTTCCAGCAGGATTTCGCGCTTTGGTGATCGGCGCATCAGGGGCGATTGGCGCAGCGTTCGTGGATCTGCTGCAATCGAATCCACGCTGCGCGACCGTTGAAGCGACTCACCGGCATTCGCAGCCACCGATCAACTTTGCAGATGAGACCAGCATCGCTGAGGCTGCGGCTGTGCTGGCAGGCAAAGCACCGTTTCACTTGATCATCAATGCCGCCGGACTGCTGCACACGCCGAGTTTTATGCCGGAGAAAAAACTCTCGCAATTGCACTACGGTCAGATGCTGGAAACCTTTCAGGCCAACGCGTTTGGCCCGGCCATGGTCATCAACCATTTTTCGCCGTTGCTGGATTCCGAAAGAGGCGTGATGGCGTTGCTCTCGGCCAAGGTGGGCAGCATTGAAGACAATCGCTTGGGCGGGTGGTATAGCTATCGCGCCTCGAAGGCTGCGTTGAATATGTTTGTGAAAACGGCCGCGATTGAACTGAAGCGCACCAAGCCCAATGCGGTGTTGGTGGCATTGCACCCCGGCACCGTTAATTCCAATCTGTCACAACCGTTTCGTGGTGCCCAGATTGGTCGCTCGGCACTTGACGCCGCCCAAGATATGTTCAATGTGATTGAACGGCTGATGCCATCCGAGACCGGGCGGTTTTACGCGTATGACGGTGAACAGCTTCCTTGGTAGCCGATGTGGCGTGAACTTTGTTTGCTGAACTGGTCGAATGAACAACAAGGAACGACAATAATAGGCGACACGTTGCGGACAAACTCGTCCGACCGGGACTGACGGAGCTCAAATCATTTTCAGGTGCAGTCCTACACGCGCCATGTTGCCGTAGCAGCATAATTAGCTATATTCGACCATTCGTTGAAATTTATCAGGATTGGATTTTCTATGCGCATATTTCGTTCTGCAGTTTCGCTGCTTTTGTTTGGTGCTGCCTCCTCCAGCCTCGCGGCCGATGTGGACGTTCGGGTGATTATTTCCAGCGATGTTCGACCGGGGGTATACGGTCGTGTGGATTTTGGCGGAGCGCCACCGCTGCCGGTGGTGTATGCCGAGCCAAGGGTCATTGTTCGCCAGGCGCGGGCTGTACCGGCGCAGCCGATCTATCTGCACGTGCCGCCTGGGCACGCAAAGGACTGGGCCAAACATTGCCGCAAGTACAACGCCTGTAACACGCCCGTTTATTTTGTGAGGTCGGTGGAGTACGATCCGAAAAAAACGAAGAAAGAAAAAAAGGAAAAGAAAGAGAAATAGCGGACGATGCCATTGGGTTACGTGCCTCGCGGTACGCGGCAGACCGGGCTTCAATGGCGCGCGGATGCATGCGTTTTCAATAACAATAGGGCATGGACAGTGGGGAACAGTCCACGTTTTCCGTTAGAGCAGTTCCGGTTATCGATCAGTGTTCCCGTCCTCCTTGCGCGGTCGACCAGCCAGCGCGCGTGACAATCGCCGCTGCGGCGTCCGCGCGATCTGCGACTGAAACCGTTTTCCGCCCAGCGCGAAATTGCCGTTGGTTGCAATGCGGATTTCGTCCACCAGCGCCTCATCGATGTGCGCCCTTAACAGTGCCGGTCCGCCTCCCGGCGTTCATTCTCGTCCCCGCCCAGCCACTGGTATTGGCGTGGGCGCGGACCCCGCAGCCGAACTTGCTGGAGAACTCCCCGAGGGAATGCACGTAAAACTGGTAGTCTGTTTCGGCATTAATGCACACCGCAGCTCAAGATTCGCAGATAATATTGCAAAGGCAGCAATCGATGAATTTAAATCTGGAACTCTGGGTTGCCATGGCGGCGGCAGCACTCTTTTACCACTACGCCAGCACGCAAAAAAGGCCGCCGGCCGTTTACGTGCTCGCGTCGGTTGCGGTGTCCGCGATTATCATGCTGGCAATCGGACAAGGTGCGGTCGGCGTATTGGTCGGGCAGGCGATCCTGTTTGCGGCGGTGCTTGCGTATCAGAAGCTACGCAAGTGAGCAGCGCTTCGCGGGAGGCTGATGCCATACCATCGCATCTTCAATGCTGTGACGCTTCAACGCGTCCGCGACAAACCAAGATACCTTGAACAGCATTGGGGGCAAACAGTATTTGGTCCCCGATTGTTTCTAAGCCTGTAGACGGCTGAACAATTCCCGTGATTAGCCATTGCAAGCGTGAACTTTGTGTGCAGCGCCACTAGAAGTACGTTTTCGAAGCTTGTTCCAATTAAAATCCATTATTCATCTACATTGAAGTCCACCTCCGAGGTAAAAATGTCATTGGCAAAACTAGTTTTGGCGCTTGTTTCGCCGCTCATCGTTTGTACGCTGGCGTTCACGTTTACGCTTGACGGGTTTGCGGCTGAGCCTGCGCCGCTCGATAAAATTATGGCAGGCGATCATCGCAGCGACACCAATCGTGCGCGCGACGTGTATCGGCATCCTGCAGAAACACTCGCTTTTTTCGGGGTGACGCCGCAATCAACCGTGGTGGAAATCTCCCCCGGTGGCGGTTGGTATACGGAATTGCTTGCGCCATACCTGCGCGATAGCGGGCGCTACATCGCCGCGTTTCCCGCGCAGGCAACGCGTGGGCTAAAAAACTTTCAGGACAAGCTAGCTACCAAACCTGCGCTCTACGACAAAGTGAAAATCATGCCGCTCGGCGTGCCTGCTGCGCTCGATATTCGTCCTGAAGGCGGTGCTGATTTCGTGCTGACGTTTCGTAATGTGCATAACTGGGTGGACGACGATAATGTCGATGCATTCATGAAAAGCTTTTTTGATGCCCTGAAGCCGGGCGGCGTGCTCGGCGTCGTGGAGCATCGCGCGAAGGTGGGTACAAAACTGAAAGCGTCAATCGAGAGCGGCTACCTGAGTGAGGAGTACGTCATCAAGCATGCGCTGATGGCAGGCTTCAAGCTCGATCTGAAAAGCGAGATCAACGCGAATCCGAAGGACACCAAAGACTACAAAAAAGGGGTGTGGACGTTGCCGCCGGTGCTCACCGAAGGCGAGACGGATCGTGCGAAATACCTGGCCATTGGCGAATCGGATCGGATGACGCTGCGGTTTATCAGACCTGCGAAATAATCAGCTGCTGGCGCTGGTCGGAGGCTAACTTTTCTAAGTCTGCCCCGGCAGCGCTGGCAGCCCAAACATCTGTAACTGCTGGCTGGTTGGTGGTCTGCGAAAAGCCAATGCAAGGACTTCGAGAGAACCCTTGGCAAGAAACACAAATGGAAAGCCTGCGGCATTGAGTGTGCGTTGCAGCGATGTTGGCGTAAATCCAGTCTTGTGTGCAAAAAAGTCATTGCCGGTGCGCTCAATTTCAGCGCCAAAACCATACATCACGTCGCGTGTGCTGATGGGGCCCGCTGTGGAGACGTAGAGCGGTTCGTCGATATCGAGGTTACGCTCGAGCATCGCCTGCATCACCATCCGCATATCGGGCACTTTGATTTCGGCAAACCCTTCCGGCACAAGCACATGCAGGAAGCCAGCCAATACCCGGGCCACGTCATGAACGTAATAGTGTTCCAGATTGTGAGAGCAATAAATGGCATCAAAGCTGCCCGCCGCTTGGGAGGTTAGTTCGCGGGCGTCGCATAGGATGTCGGGATTCCAGCGCGGGTCGATGTCGAGATAGCATTGCTGCCATTGCTGATAATGCGGCGGCATGAGAGTGGTTTTGCTGTTTCCGCCAACGTTTAGAACTCTTGGTGTGTGCATGGATGGGTAAATGTGCGTGGACGTGGATGCTGTTGAGATTGCTTTGGCTTAATCAATATTTAGCTCTAAATGTTGCTGAGTGTTCAATGATGATCGTGATCATCCGCAGCGAGTCCCGCGTTCAGCAGCGTGCGTGCTTCAAAAATCACCTCAGACGCAGTCAGCCCGTGCGGAGCCATGCCGTGTGCCAAACATTCGTCGGCCGCCGCGCCGTGCAGATAAACGCCGAGTTTGGCCGCATCAAGCGCGTTCATGCCTTGCGCAAGAAATGCGGTGATCATGCCGGACAGCGCATCGCCCATGCCGCCGGAAGCCATGCCCGGATTACCTGACGTGTTGATCCAATAGCGTCCGTCTGGCGTGGCGATTACGGTGCCAGCGCCTTTGAGTACGGTCACGGCATTGAATTTGGCGGCAATCGATTGGGCTGCATTGACCCGATCAGATTGAACTTCGCCGGTGGAGAGTCCGAGTAAACGCGCGGCTTCGCCGGGATGGGGCGTAAATATCAAACTCAATAACTGGTGCGGCTTCCCGGTCAGTTTTGCCCGAAGAGCCTCGTGTATGCTAGGGTTAGCCGAAATAATGGTTAATGCATCGGCATCGATCACGGTTGGTATCGACCGCGCCAGCGCGGCGGTCAGTAGTCGTGGCGCGGTCTTGTCCAACCCCAATCCCATGCCGATTGCCAATGCCGTCATCGATTCGTCGCTGACCAATTCCTCAGCGGTTCGCACCATGATTTCGGGGTTGATGGGGTCAAAGCCGGGTGTCTCTTTGGCGGCGAGCCCGAGGAACACTTTGCCAGGCCCCATGTGCAGTGCGGCGCGCGCGGCGAGGACCGCGGCACCAATCATGCCCGCTGCGCCGCCGATGATGGCGACGTTGCCGAAGCTGCCTTTATGGGAATTATTGCGCCGCTTCGGGATGAGTGTGGCGATGGTCGCGCGGCAGAGCAGTTCGCCATGCGCGCCTTGCGTCAAGACTGCAGCAACGCCAAGCGATTCGACATGGATTTCACCTGCATAATCGACCCCGTCTGCGGTATAAAGCCCGGGTTTAGCGCCCAGAAACGTGAGTGTAAAATCCGCCTGAATCGTTACCCCGAAGGCAACGCCGGTATCGGCAGCTAGGCCGCTGGGAACGTCGATGGCCAGGATCGGCGTGTGATTACGGTCGGCGTTTGTGTTGGCGCGCGTGATCGTCTCGGCAAAAATGCCTTCAGGTGCGCGTTGCAAACCAATGCCAAACAAGCCGTCGATGATGAGATCGAATTTGTCCTCATCTGGAAATTTTGTGACGACAATGCCTTTTGCTTTGCGGTAAGCGGCGAGGGCGTTTTTGGCAGCCGGATCAGCATTTTTTTGTTCGCGCGGGGCCAATACGGTCACGTGATGCCCGGCCTTTTTGAGTGCTGCCGCTGCGACCCAGGCATCGCCACCATTGTTGCCCGGCCCTGCGAGGACGAGAATCGTTGCGCCGCGTTTTTTGTTGGCGAACTTGCTGGCAAAAACGGCCACTGCATCGCCTGCACGAAGCATCAGCGATTCTTTGGGTTGCTTTTTAGTGTGCGCGCTTTCGATGGCACGGATTTGGGCCGATGAATATAGAAACTCAGGCATGTGCATGTGCATATTCAAGGCACCAGCACGGTATCGCTCGCGATTGCCGAGAGTTGGGGATAATCAAGGCTGTAATGCAACCCGCGACTTTCTTTGCGGGTTTGTGCGCAACGCACAATCAGCTCGGCCGTTTGCACCAGATTACGCAGCTCGATCAAGTCATTGGAAATACGAAAGTTGGCGTAGTAATCGTGGATTTCTGATTGCAGCAGATTGATGCGGTGCATGGCACGCTCAAGGCGTTTGTCGGTACGTACAATACCGACGTAGTCCCACATGAAACGGCGCAGCTCATCCCAGTTGTGCGAGATGATGACTTCCTCATCGGCGTTGGTCACGCGGCTTTCATCCCAAGCGGGCAAGGGCAGCGGAGGGCGCACTGGCTGGTTCAGCATATCGTTGGCAACCGCTTCAGAAAAGACCAGGCATTCGAGTAACGAGTTGCTCGCAAGGCGATTGGCACCGTGTAAACCGGTACAGGATACTTCGCCGATGGCATAGAGATCATCGACATCGGTACGTCCGCTAAGATCGGTGACAACGCCGCCGCACGTGTAATGCGCAGCGGGCACGACCGGTATTGGATCCTTGGTAATATCGATTCCCAGCGACAGGCATTTTTCATAGATATTTGGGAAATGCGCCAACAGGAAACCTGCCGGTTTGTGCGAGATATCGAGATAGACAAAATCGAGACCGCGTTTCTTCATCTCGAAATCGATGGCGCGGGCAACCACGTCGCGGGGGGCCAGTTCAGCGCGCTCGTCGTGGTGCGGCATAAAGCGCTCACCGGCTTTGCTTTTATCTTTGCTGTCGGGCAAGCGCAAATGACCACCTTCGCCGCGAACGGCCTCGGTAATCAAATACGATTTTGCCAGCGGGTGGTACAGGCAAGTGGGATGGAACTGGATGAATTCCATATTGGCCACGCGACACCCGGCACGCCAACCCATCGCCACGCCATCACCGGTGGCGACATCAGGATTGGTGGTGTAGAGATAAACCTTGCCTGCGCCGCCGGTTGCCAGCACCGTAAAGCGCGCGTTGATCGTGTGTATTGCACCGGTGAGATTATTCAGCGCGTATGCGCCGTAGCAGCGTTTTTCATCGGGGCGACCTAGCTTTACAGAGGTAATCAAATCGACCGCGAGGTGATGCTCCAGAATCTCCACATTTGGATGCGATTTCAGTTGCTGCACCAACGTTTTTTGTACCGCGCGACCAGTCGCGTCAGCGGCATGCGCGATGCGACGATGCGAATGCCCCCCCTCGCGGGTGAGGTGGAGTTCCGCAACATTGTGGTCGTCGCGCGTGAACGGCACACCTTGTTCAACCAGCCACTCCACTGCGCTGCGGCCGTGTTCCACCACGAAGCGCACCGCCGCGTCGTTACACAGCCCGGCCCCGGCAATATGGGTGTCGCTGATGTGGTTAGCTGCCGAATCATCTTCGCTCAGGACGGCTGCGATCCCGCCCTGCGCCCAGGCACTGGCGGCATCGAGGAGTTCTTGTTTTGTCAGCAACGCAACCTTTTGCGTCTCCGCGAGTCTCAATGCCAGTGACATGCCAGCAAGACCGCTGCCAATAATCAATACGTCGTAGTGTTTCATTGGGGTGCTTTGGTGAGGTCGCAGCGACTCGAAATTAACAATTTAGCAGAGGCTGAGAGTGAACTATTCTTCTCTGGGCGGGTCATTAGTCTATGTTTTAACGAAGTTTTCAAGTAGTGATGTGTTGTTTTACGGAAATTTCCGATAGTGCAACTTAGGCAGGGAGAGCATTGATGGCAGAGTTGACGTTTATAATACCCGACGTGGTGGGGCTAAAGAGCGGGGTGCATAAGAGCAAACCCGCGCCAAAGGTGCTGACGGACGTGTTTGCGCGGCAGGAGAGCGCAGCGACGACTGCATCGCGACCAGTGAATCAGGGAAAAGGTTTGATGAGCGATCGCGAAGTCGATCAACAATTGGTGGTACGCGCGCAGGCGGGTGATAAACGCGCATTTGAACTGCTGGTGATCAAATATCAGCGCAAGGTGGAACGTCTGTTGTCGCGGATCATTCGCAATCAGGATGAAATTCAGGATGTTGCTCAGGAATCGTTCATCAAGGCGTACCGCGCGCTCGCCAATTTTCGCGGCGATAGCGCGTTCTACACATGGCTTTATCGTATTTCGGTGAATACGGCCAAGAACTATCTGGTCAGTCAGGGACGCCGTGCGCCGACAAGTACCGGCTATGATGCCGAAGAAGCTGAGGGTTTTGAAGATGCGGTTGGATTGCGTGACAACGCCACACCAGACGCGCTGTTGATGTCGAAGCAGATTGCCGAAATTGTCAATTCAACGATCGACAAGTTGCCAGAGGAATTAAGAACCGCGATTACGTTGCGTGAAATCGAGGGCTTAAGTTACGAAGAGATCGCGCAGATCATGGATTGTCCGATCGGCACAGTCCGGTCGCGAATCTTTCGTGCGCGTGAAGCGGTGGCTGAGCAACTGCGACCGCAAATGGGTACGTCGAAGGACAGGAGATGGTGAAATGAACGAGAAATTATCTGCCCTGATGGATGGTGAGCTTGATCACGATCAGGCGCGGTCCGTCATCAAATCGCTCGGCAGCGATGATAAATCCCGTGAGCACTGGGATATGTATCACGTCATCGGTGAGGCTTTGCGTGGTGACGATCTCGGACGGGCGACAGCGCATGACAATACCAGCGCGATTTTTGCAGCGTTGGCCGCCGAGCCAACCGTGTTGGCACCATTGATGATCAAGCGTCCAATCGAAAAGCGCACCCGTATTGCACTGGCAATGGCGGCCTCGGTAATAACCATCTCGACCATTGGGGTGGTGGCCGTGCAACAGCAAAGCGGTCAAGTCGCATCTGTTCAGTTGGTGCAACAGGTTGCCCCGCAGCCGGTTGCGTTGGGCAGGTTGCCGTCCAGCACCGCAGAGGGCAGGGTTAACGATTATCTGGTCGTGCATCGTCAGTTTTCCAATCCTGGTGCATTCCAACCAGCAGCCTTGAATCGCGATGTGCGTGGTGGTACTGTGCCGCAGGCAGCAGGCAAATAAGGGTGGCCCAAGCTGAAGAGTGGTCGCAGGCTCGATGCGGTTACAGGATAAATACACAGGGAGTGTAAGTTTTTTGGCGCATGGATTGAAATGAAGAGTTGGTTGAAGTCAAGATCGGGATTCGCCGCATTGATTGCGGGTACGAGCATGCTCAGCGGCTATGCGAATGCTCAAGCAATCAACATGAGCGCGCAGCAGCTACCGTTGGCTTCGCTTGAGGCCCGTGAATGGATTGATCGCATTGCCAAGTCGGCGCGGGAGTTACCCTACACGGGCGTTTTTATTCAGCAGACTGCTGATGGTGTGAGTACATCTCGTATCACGCATTTGGTGGATCGACAGGGCGTGGAGCTTGAAAAACTCGAGATGCTCGACGGTCCGCAGACCGAAATCATTCGTCGCAACGAAGAAATGTATTGCTACCACCCGGACGCGAAGACGGTGCGGGTGGACAGGCGTGTCAGTGGCCGTTTTTTCCCCTCACTCATTTCCGGCAACTCCAAAGCGATCGCCGAAAATTACCACGTGAAACTTGGCAATATCGAACGCGTAGCTGGTTTTGATTGCCAGTGGATCATTCTTGAACCCAAAGATGCGATGCGCTACAAGCAGATGCTATGCGCAGAGCTTGGCACCGGCTTATTGCTTCGCGCGCGGATGTATAACACCCGAAATCAAATGCTGGAGCAATTCATGTTCACCCAGCTTGATTTGAATCGCAGCGTTGCAAAGCAGTCGCTAAAATCCCGTTTCGAACAACTGCCCGGCTGGCAGACCCATGATTTGGCGAAGCCGGCGAAAACAGCGGACACCGGTTGGAAGGTTGCCAATCTTCCTGCCGGTTTCAAGAAGGTCGCTGAAATGATTCGTACCATGGCTGGTCGACCGATGCCGGTGTCACAACTGGTGTTCTCGGATGGGCTCCTGCACGTTTCGGTTTTTGTCGAACCGATGCAAGGTAATGCGCAAACCTCAGGCGCGCGTATGACCGATGACAGCCCAATTGCATTCGCCATGCGGCCCGTGGCCGATCATCAGATAACGGTGATGGGAGAAGTCCCTGTGGCCGCAGTGCAAGCGATAGCTGACAGTGTGATGCTCAAAAGCAGATAATTCCCAAGCCCGCAATCGGGTGCAACGCGTGGCGACCATGGGGCCACCAGATTTTTTTCGTCAGAGTCAATCTGGCGGGTCGATTCAATTGGAGAAAGCATGACAAACCGTAACGATAGAAGCCTGAGTGTATTGATTCAATCGGCATTTCTACTGATGGCCGCACTCATTTTCGTCAACACATCTGCATTCGCGAAAGATTTGCCGGACTTCACTGAATTAGTGGAAAGACACGGGCCAGCGGTAGTCAATGTCAGCACCAAGACGCGCGCCGGAAACCAGCGTGGGCAACAGCAGTTCGATGAGAATGATATGTACGAATTCTTCCGCCGCTTCATGCCGCCGGACGCAATGCCCAATCCGCGCAGTAATCCCAATACGCCAAATTCTCCTAATGCGCCGCGCCGCAACCCGAGGCAGCCCAACCCGAATCAGGAAGCGCCGTTACGCGATTTGGGCAAAGGATCGGGTTTCATTATTTCCGCAGACGGTTACGTCATCACCAATGCGCACGTTGTGCAGCGCGCTGATGAGGTCACCGTGTCCCTGACCGATAAGCGTGAATTCAAGGCAAAAGTCATCGGCACCGATGAGCGCACCGATGTAGCTGTGCTCAAAATTGATACCACTGGATTACCCAGGCTCAATATCGGTGACTCAGACAAGGTGCGCGTTGGTGAATGGGTGCTTGCGATCGGTTCGCCATTTGGATTCGAAAATACCGTGACCGCAGGCATCGTCAGCGCCAAGAGCCGCGATACCGGCGATTTTGTGCCTTTCATTCAGACCGATGCAGCAGTAAACCCGGGCAATTCGGGCGGGCCGTTATTCAACACCAGGGGTGAAGTGATCGGAATTAATTCGCAAATTTTTAGCGGCAGTGGTGGCTACCTTGGCATATCGTTTGCCATCCCGATGAACACGGCCATGAGTGTCGCGAACCAGTTGATCAAGACCGGCAAGGTCAATCGTGGGCGCGTTGGCGTGACCATGAATCCGACCCCGATCACGAAGGATTTGGCTGAATCGTTGGGGCTTCCCAATGCGAAAGGCGCGCTGATCGATGAGGTAACCAAAGACAGCCCTGCCGAAAAAGCCGGTATTCTGGCCCAGGATTTCATCCTGAAGGTGAACGGAAAGCAGATTGAGACCTACATCGATGTCACGCGCGCGATCAGCAATACGCCGCCCGGCACGAAAGTGGTTATGTCTATTTGGCGCAAAGGCGCGCAGAAGGAGATTACGGTGACCGTAGGAGAAGCACCAGGCGACACCGTCGTTGCCAAAGCCCCGGATAAGAAAGATGAGAAAAAGGACGAAACGCCGAATCGACTCGGTCTTGTCATTGGCGAAGTCAGCGAGGCAACACGCAGAGCGACACCTGAAGATGCGCGAAAAGCACCGAAGGCAGAGAGCGGGGTGCTGGTCAAGGATTCCGACGGCGCGGCCGAACGCGCCGGGATACGCCAAGGTGACATCATTCTCGCGGTGAACAATACCGATGTGAAATCCGTGAACCAATTCAACGAGATCGTTGCCAAGCTCGATGCAAAAAAAGCGGTGGCGTTACTGGTCAAACGCGAAGGGCAGACGCGCTATGTAACATTGCGCATCGACTCGAAGTAGTGGTGCGACGATTGACGGTGCTGTCTCGAAGCTATTGCCATCTTTGTGACGACATGATTGCGGCCCTGCAGGAAATGCAGGTCCGTTCCCCGCAACCCTTTGATGTTGACATCGTTGATATCGATCAGCACCCCGCGCTCGAAATCCAATGGGGGGACAAAGTACCGGTTTTGCTCGATGGCGACACGGAAATTTGCCACTATTTTCTCGCCCCGGATCGATTGGCTTTGCATCTTGGGCAACCGTAAAGGCGCGCCTTAACGCTCGATTCAGCGACGCTTTTGCAGTAGAATGTGGGCTTCCATCCAATAAGGGCACCCTTGTGTGCCCTTATTTGTTGTTGGATACCATAAGATTATGAATTTAATACGAAATTTCTCCATCATTGCGCATATTGACCATGGCAAATCAACGCTCGCTGATCGCATCATTGAACGCTGTGGGGGACTTTCTTCGCGCGAGATGGAATCTCAAGTACTCGACTCGATGGATCTGGAGCGGGAGCGCGGCATCACCATTAAGGCGCAGACAGCCGCGCTGGCCTACAAGGCCAAAGACGGGAAGACTTACGAACTCAATCTGATTGATACGCCCGGCCACGTCGACTTTTCGTATGAAGTTTCGCGCTCTCTTTCTGCATGTGAAGGAGCCCTGCTGGTTGTGGACGCATCGCAAGGTGTGGAAGCGCAGACTGTTGCCAACTGCTATACCGCCACTGATCTGGGTGTTGAAGTCACGCCTGTTCTGAACAAGATTGATCTTCCCAGTGCCGATCCCGCTCGTGTGATTGCAGAGATCGAAGACATTATCGGCATTTATGCCGAAGACGCAGTGCAATGCAGCGCCAAAACCGGTGTGGGCATTGAAGAAGTGATTGAAACCGTGATCGCCAAAGTGCCGCCGCCGAAAGGCTCTGCATCGAATCCGCTCAAAGCGTTGATCATCGATTCCTGGTTTGATAATTACGTCGGTGTTGTCATGCTGGTGCGGGTGTTTGATGGCGCGTTGCGACCCAAAGACAAGATTCTGCTGATGGCCTCTGGCGCCCAGCATCTGGTCGAGCAGGTGGGCGTGTTTACGCCGCGCTCACAGTCCCGGCCAATGCTATCAGCCGGTGGGGTAGGATTTATTATTGCCGGCATCAAAGAGCTAAAGAACGCCAAAGTTGGTGACACCGTCACGCTTGTAGAAAATCCTGCCACAGTAGCGCTGCCGGGCTTTAAGGAAATCAAGCCACAGGTGTTTGCCGGGCTCTACCCGATCGAGTCCAATCAGTACGATGCCCTTCGCGACGCACTGACTAAATTGCAATTGAACGACTCTTCATTGCGCTTTGAACCAGAAACCTCGCAAGCGCTGGGATTCGGGTTCCGCTGCGGCTTTCTGGGCCTGTTGCACATGGAAATTGTGCAGGAACGCCTGGAGCGCGAATACAACATGGACCTGATCACCACCGCGCCAACGGTGATCTACCAGATTAAGCTGCGTGATGGCACCGTCATGGAAATCGAGAATCCATCGCGCCTGCCGGAACTGGCAAAGATTGAGGAAATCCGTGAGCCGATGATCATTGCGACCATGCTGATGCCGCAGGAGTATGTCGGTTCTGTGATTATCCTGTGCAATCAAAAGCGCGGCGTGCAGGTCGATATGGAGTACCACGGCAGGCAGGTGATCCTGAAATATGAAATGCCAATGAATGAAGTGGTCATGGATTTCTTTGATAAGTTGAAATCGGTTTCGCGCGGCTACGCGTCGCTGGATTATGAATTCAAGGAATACCGTGCTTCCGATTTAGTCAAACTCGATATTCTGATTAACGGCGACAAGGTAGATGCGCTGTCGTTGATTGTGCATCGCGCCAATAGCCAGTATCGCGGGCGTGAACTTGCCAGCAAGATGCGTGAGTTGATTCCGCGTCAGATGTTTGATGTTGCTGTGCAGGCTGCTATCGGTGCAAATATCATCGCCCGTGAAAACATCAAAGCACTGCGTAAAAACGTGATCGCCAAGTGTTACGGCGGTGATATTTCCAGAAAGCGTAAATTGCTGGAAAAACAAAAGGCCGGCAAGAAGCGGATGAAGCAGGTGGGCAACGTTGAAATTCCACAAGAGGCGTTTCTGGCTATTCTGCAAGTTGATGGAAAGTAATGCGCTTGGGTGCGTGGTCGGGCTGGATCGCCATTGGTCGCATCCTGCTTCCTGTGCCTACGTCTAAATCACAAAATTGAGCGCGAATAAATTGAATAATTCTGAACGAGGCGCGAGACGATGAATTGGGAAATGATTGGTTGGGTTGCACTTGTGACGAGTGGCTTGATCATCCTTGCGAGTTTTTTTGTCGGTCGCGCGAAAGCTGAACACGTCGCTAAGCCGCTTGCGGAGGGCGGCGCGCGCCAACACCCAATCCATGCCTGGCTGGAGATCGCCTGGCCGGTATTTTTTATTGCCATCATGGGCATGCTCACGCTTAAGGAGGTGATGGCGTTCCCAGCCGTGTTGCTGCTTGCTACCGTACTCACAGGCATCGTCTGGATTGTTGACGCGTTGATCTTGAAAAAATCGCGCGCAAAAAAAACAGCCGAACCGGTACTGGTGGAGATGGCGCGGAGTTTCTTTCCAGTCATCCTGATTGTATTTCTGCTTCGCTCTTTTCTATATGAGCCGTTCAAGATTCCATCTGAGTCGATGGTGCCGACACTGGTCGTGGGCGATTTTATTCTGGTAAACAAATTTACCTATGGCGTACGGTTACCCGTGGTCAATAAGAAAATAATTGCTGTGGGACTTCCTCAGCGTGGTGACGTGATGGTGTTCCGTTATCCGGAAGATCAAACCAAGGATTTCATCAAACGCGTTGTGGGCATCCCGGGCGACAAAATCATCTACAAGAATAAACGTCTGATCATCAATGACCAACCCATACCAACCGAGCGACTCGATTCGCAGACGTTGGTTGATGACCGCCTCGCCTTTCAGAGTTACGATGTGATTCGAGAAAAACTTGGCGAAAAACCCCACATTTCTTATGTTGATTCGAGGATGCCGGGCGTGCGTCTCGGTGGAGTTCGCGAGTTTCCAAACCGCGCCAATTGTGCATACAATGATGACCAAATGACTTGCACGGTTCCTGCCGGACATTACTTCATGATGGGTGATAACCGGGATAATAGTGAAGACAGTCGCTATTGGGGCTTTGTACCGGAAGAAAATATTGTTGGCAAAGCAGTACTGGTCTGGATGAATTTCGGCGCCATGAAGCGTGTCGGCACATCCATTGAGTGAAACTCCATTTTGTTAACGAGGAAGACATGAGAACACTGACAAGAAGTTTTCAGCGGCAACGTGGCATTGGCTTCGTCAGCCTGATTTTCGTTTTTGCGGTGTGTGCTGTCGTACTTTTGCTAGGCATGAAACTGATACCCGTTTATCTTGAGCTATTCTCCGTCAAGAAAGTTATGGCAGCGATGGCACAAGGCGAGGACGTTAAAAGCGGGACCGTTACTGACATTCGCAAGAGTTTTGATCGTAGAGCGGTCATCGATAATATCCAAGCTGTGTCAGGGCAGGACTTAGAGATATCCAAGGACGCAGGAGAGACCGTTGTTGTGGCGACCTGGCAGCACCGGGTCGCACTATTTACCGGCTACACCTTGCTAGTCGATTTCAGCGTGAGCACGAAAGACGGCTAAGCGCCACGACATTGATATGACGCTTAGCGAGCTTGAGCAAAAGCTCGGGTACAAGTTCATCAGGATTGCACTTCTTGAGCAGGCAGTAACCCATCGCAGTTTCGGTGCCATCCATAACGAACGCCTTGAGTTTTTGGGCGACAGCGTTCTTAATTGCTGTATCGCAAGATTGATTTTCGATCAATTTCCGACCATGCCAGAGGGGGAATTGAGCCGATTGCGAGCGAATCTTGTGAACCAGTCTGTTTTAGCGGAATTGTCTGCGGATCTTGAGATCAGCCCGCTGTTAAGGTTGGGGGATGGCGAGCTTAAGTCAGGCGGTGCGCAGCGGCCCTCGATTCTTGCCGATGCATTGGAAGCTGTATTGGGTGCCGTGGTTCTAGATTCCGGGTTTGGCGCCGCCTTTCACGTGGTGCATAAACTTTTTTCGTCGCGTATTGAGACGGGTCGAAATTCAAACCCTGTTAAGGACGCCAAGACGGAGCTACAGGAATGGTTACAGGGCAAGCGATCCGAGCTGCCGGCGTACAAAGTGAAGAATATTGAAGGCGAGTCCCATCGGCAGATATTTAATGTTGAATGCTCTGTGATTGCTTTTAACGTTACGTCGCTGGGCACAGGTGCCAGCCGCCGTGCAGCCGAGCAGGATGCCGCAGCGCAAGCACTCATCGTGCTTTATGAAGAACATTCCGCTCATAGGCTAAAAGCATGAGCAATGAATTTCACTGTGGTACCGTTGCCATCATTGGTAAGCCAAACGTCGGCAAATCAACGTTACTCAATCACCTTGTCGGCCAGAAAGTCAGCATTACCTCCAACAAAGCGCAAACGACACGTCATCGCATAACCGGAATTTTGACCGAGTCAGCCGCACAGTATCTTTTTCTTGATACACCAGGATTCCAAAAAGTACACGACAACGCGCTCAATCGCGTATTGAACCGCACGGTTAGTCAAACTGTGATTGATGCAGATGTCGTGGTCGCACTTGTCGAGGCGTTGCGTTTTTCTGATGCGGACGAGCAAGTCCTGAAGCAGGCCGCCAATAGCAGCTATCTGATACTGGCCATCAGCAAATGTGATCGCGTTAAAGAAAAAAGTAAGTTGTTCAATTTCCTCAAAGAGATGGAAGGCAAAGCGAACTTTGTGGCGATGGTGCCCATTAGCATCAAGCAAAAGCAGACGCTCGAAGAGCTGAAAAAGGTCATTAGATCGCATCTGCCGGTAGCGCCCCCAGTCCATGACGCACAACAGTTTACGGATCGCTCGGAGCGTTTCATGGCCGCTGAATTCATACGCGAAAAAGTGTTCCGCCAGCTCGGTGACGAATTACCTTATGCCGCCAATGTGCAGATTGATAAATACGAAGAGGTAGGCGGACTTCGGCGAATCTTTGCCAGTATTGTTGTTGAGAAAACCAGCCAAAAAGCGATTTTGATCGGTGAGAAAGGTGAGCGTCTGAAACGCATTGGCACTGACGCACGCAAAGAAATGGAAACCAGTTTTGGCTGCAAAGTATATTTGGAGCTTTGGGTACGTATCAAAAAAGGTTGGGCGGACGATAGCGCCTTGATTCGGCAATATGGCTATGAATGACCTGTCGCATCGGCCACCACAAACTGATGAAGTGACCGCACCGGCAAAACGGGCCCGGCAACTTATCGGCTTGTCTGATGCCGCCTTTGTGCTGCACTCATACGCCTATCGTGAAACCAGCTTGATCGTCGAGGCCTTTACGCGCATGCATGGCCGAGTGGTCATGGTAGCGAAGGGCGCCAAGCGACCGCAGGGGGCGATGAGAGGTGTCTTGAACCCGTTTCAGGGACTTTCACTTGTGTGGTTTGGCAAAAGCGAGATGAAAACGTTGAAGTCAGCAGAACAAGAAAAAATTCTCCCCCAACTTTCTGGTGCTGCGTTGCTGTCGGCGTTTTATCTGAATGAACTCCTGCTGAAACTCGCATCGCACGAAGATGCGCATGAGCGACTTTTTGATTCGTATGCCGAGACGATTGGGTCGCTTGCGATGTTACCGATCGGGGGCAGATCGGCGCGGGATATCGCACCTATCCTCCGGCAGTTTGAAGTGATGCTGCTGCAAGAGCTTGGCTATGCTTTGCAGTTGCAAGCAGAAGCCGACAGCCACGCGCCGCTTCGCGCTGAACACCAATACGTCTATTTTGTGGAACGTGGCCCGCTTTCATTGCACTCGACAGCGCAACAATCGAACATGACAGCATGCCTGCAAGTACAAGGAAAAACACTGTTGGACATGGCACGCTGCGATTATCGCGATGCCCAGACGCAGTCCCAGTCGAAGCAATTGATACGCATGATCATCAATCATTTGCTGGGCGATAAAATTCTTCATACCCGTCAATTGATGCGCGAAATGCGCTGATCGTCATGGCCAAACTAAGCGTCAATCTCAATAAAATAGCGCTGCTGCGAAATACGCGCGCGTTGGGCATCCCGAGCGTGACGCGCGCGGCGGACATCGCAATCAAGGCTGGTGCCGACGGTATCACCGTGCATCCCCGCCCGGATGCCAGGCATGTCAGAGGGGATGACGTACGCGATCTGGCCGCAATGGTGAGGGCGAGACCCGGCATCGAGTTCAACATTGAAGGCAATCCTTTTCAGAATCTGCTTGGGTTTGTTCGCGAGGTTCGTCCGCATCAATGCACGCTGGTGCCGGATGAAAGTGGACAATTCACTTCAGACCATGGCTGGGACTTAGACAAAAATACGGTCAGACTGAAACCGATTGTGGCTGAGCTGAAATTGCTGGGTATACGTGTGAGTCTGTTCATGGATCCCGTTCCAGCAGCGATGTCGCTGGTTCGAGCGTTGGGCGCCGACAGAGTCGAGCTGTATACCGAACCATACGCAATCGCATTTGGCACAGAAGCTCAGCAGGATGTTCTCAATCGGTATGTTGAGACAGCCAGTGCTGCGCATGCCGAGGGTTTAGGGGTAAATGCCGGCCATGATCTGAATCTTAAAAATTTGCCGGTATTTGTCCGCGCTATCACCCAGTTACAGGAAGTATCCATCGGTCATGCACTGGTCGCGGATGCCCTCGAAATCGGTCTGTCTGAGGCCGTGAAGCAATATCTTGCAGCCGCACGTGGTGAGACCGCATGATTTACGGGATCGGCACAGACCTTGTAAGTATCAAACGTATCGAAGACGCGCTGTTTCGTTTTGGGGATCGCTTTTTGCATAGAATCCTGAGCGAGGAGGAGGTTGCCGAGTACGCCAAATCTGCGCAACCTGCGCGGTTTGTAGCCAAGCGTTTTGCTGCCAAAGAGGCATTCTCCAAGGCCTATGGCACCGGTATTGGCGAAAGTATCGGATGGCATGACATTCGTGTAATCCATGATGCGTTGGGAAAGCCGCTGATTAAAGCCAGCCCCATACTCAGGGATGAACTTCGCGCGCAACGCGTTACGCAAATACATCTCTCAATCACAGATGAGGCTGAGCAGGCGCTGGCGTTCGTCGTGATTGAACAACACTGACTTTTATTCTGAATGTAAATATATGACTTTGACACTTTCGCTCGGCCCGGTAATGACCGACGTTGCAGGACTGAAACTCACTGCCGATGACGTACTTCGATTGCAGCACCCGCTGACAGGCGGCGTGATTTTGTTCGCGCGTAATTTTGAATCCCCGGAGCAACTCAAAGCCCTAACATCAAGCATTCATGCTGTGCGCGAGCCAGCCCTGCCCATTGCGGTAGACCACGAGGGAGGCCGCGTTCAACGGTTCCGCAAAGGCTTCACGGATATTCCCCCGATGCGATTGCTGGGCCGGCATTGGGATACATCGCCCGAGGCAGCAACCGTGTTGGCAGAAAATGTTGGTTATGTGATTGCGGCAGAACTCATCAGCCATGGTGTCGATTTCAGCTTTGCACCCGTACTCGACGTTGACTGGGGTGAATCCGGCGTGATCGGCGATCGCGCATTTCACCATGATCCAACGGTGATCGCCGCGCTAGCCCGGGCATTGATGGCGGGGATGGCCCGAGGCGGGATGGCGTCGGTCGGCAAGCATTTTCCTGGGCACGGCTTTGTGCGCGCTGATTCGCATCACGAAATTCCGATTGATGATCGCAGTTTTGACGAAATCGACAAAGCGGACCTGATTCCGTTTCGCGCACTTGCGAAACGTGGAATGACCGCTGTGATGCCGGCCCACGTCATTTACTCCCAGGTGGACGCGATACCCGCAGGTTTTTCATCAAAATGGTTAAAGGATATTCTCCGCAACGAGTTGGGTTTTGATGGTCTGATATTTAGCGACGATCTGTCGATGGAAGGTGCGGCTTCAGCAGGCAATGTGACGCAACGCGCGCATGCGGCACTCAACGCTGGTTGCGATATGGTGCTTTTGTGCAATGATCCTGCGCGAGCCGATGAGCTATTACAAGGCTTGACTGCGGACGGCATCATTGCTGGCGTTGATTTATCCCGTCGTTTGCAGCGCATGCGCGGCAAATCTGGCAGACAAGATGCCACCAAGTATGTGACTGCGCGAGACGCGGTATTGTCCTTGGCCCAATCCAATCCAACTTGATCCGGGTCGGCATTTCCTGCGATATCTTTTGTCGCGTCGTCGATAATTTTGGCGATATTGGTGTTACCTGGCGGCTTGCGCGTCAATTGACTAACGAGCACGGCATGCAGGTTCGCCTGATTGTCGATAATCTCTGCTCTTTCAGCCGAATAGAACCAGCCATCGACATTGCTGCTGAACACCAGCAAATAGGCGGTGTCACGGTAATTAGCTGGAGCCGCGCTTGCGAAGTCATTCCGGCCGAACTTGTGATTGAAGCGTTTGCCGTGAATTTACCGGAGCGATACATCGCAGCGATGGCGACAAAGCTCTTCCCGCCGGTATGGATCAACCTTGAACATCTGAGTGCTGAATCGTGGGTTGGCGAACATCATTTGTTGCCTTCACCGCATTCAAAATTGTCGTTGACCAAGTATTTTTTCTTTCCCGGATTCAGGCACAACACCGGCGGCCTTATTCGCGAGCGCACCCTGCTGGCTGAGAGTGAGTCGGCTACTTTTTCAAACCCGACAAATAGACTTCATGTTTTTTTGTTCGCGTATCAGAACGCTGCCGATGCCAACTTGCTTCAAGCGATAGCGGACGCGGGCGCGAGGGAAAATCTGCGATGTACGGTTCCTGAGGGGACTCCTGCCGAGAACTTGAAACTTAGCGAATACATTTGCGACCATCAGTCGAACCCATTAGCAATAGACGTAATTGCGTTTACCACGCAGCCGGCCTTCGACACCCTGTTGTGGCGACACGATGTCCTTTTCGTTCGCGGCGAAGACTCCTTTGTGCGTGCCCAGTGGGCGGCCAGGCCGTTCGTATGGCAAATTTATCCGCAGAACGATGGTGCACATTGGATAAAATTGAACGCCTTTCTTCACCTCTATTGCGACGGACTTGACGATCAGGCGGCGTTGGCACTACGCGAAATTTGGCGCGCATGGAACGCAGAAGACCACGCCAATATTTCAGCCGCATGGCGGCAATTCGTGGTGCATCTGCCGACGTTACAAACGCATGCAATCGCGTGGTCGAAAAAGCTCTCGGATATGCCAGATTTAGCGGCTAACTTATTGAGTTTTTACCAAAAAACCACTAAAATTTAAGGCTTTGCTGGCATTCGCTGCGCGGCAATAACACTCTTAACCAAGCTTCAGGATCAAAAAATGAAAATCGCTCAAGAACTCCGCGCCGGTAATGTCGTGATGATTGGCAAAGACCCAATGGTTGTACTTAAAGCCGAGTACAGCAAAGGCGGGCGCAACGCAGCAGTCGTCAAGATGAAGTTCAAGAATCTATTGACATCCTCTGGGATGGAAACCGTCTACAAAGCCGATGATAAATTTGATGTCGTCCAGTTGGAACGCAAGGAAGTGACATATTCGTATTTTGCTGATCCACTCTATGTATTTATGGACAGCGAATACAACCAGTTTGAAGTTGAAGGCGAGAACATGGGTGATGCGCTCAACTATCTCAATGACGGCATGGCTTGCGACGTGATTTTTTATGACGGCAAGGCTATTTCAGTTGAACTGCCAACATCGGTTGTACGTGAGATCGAGACCGAGCCAGCCGTGCGTGGCGATACGTCAGGAAAAGTGTTGAAGCCCGCAACAATCAAGCCAACCAACTTCAAGGTTTCTGTGCCTTTGTTTTGCGAAAACGGCGACAAAATTGAAATTGATACACGCACTGGCGAATATCGCCGCAGGGTCTAGAAAAAGACCGCGCCGCAAAGCCAAGGGCACGGATTTCCGTGCCCTTCGCATTTATTGCTGCAATTGAATCGCTTTCAACATGACTGACTTAGCGTTCGACCCCAAACCCATTCTTGTGCAGTTGCCAAATCTGCCCGGCGTGTATCGAATGAAAAATACTGCTGGCGAGGTGATTTACGTCGGTAAGGCACGTGACCTCAAGAAACGCGTGTCGTCGTATTTTGTAAAGCAACATGCCAGCCCGCGAACAACGCTCATGGTGTCGCATATCGCGGCCATTGAGACCACGGTAACGCGCAGTGAATCTGAAGCGCTGCTGCTGGAAAATAATCTGATCAAGTCGCTGGCACCGCGATATAACGTTCTATTTCGTGACGACAAAAGCTATCCCTACATAATGGTAACCGGACATGCTTTTCCGCAGATCCGGTTTTATCGTGGTGCACATGTGAAGCCAAACCGCTACTTTGGGCCGTTTCCATCGACTTGGGCGGTGCGAGACACGCTGCACCATTTGCAAAAAGTATTCAAGCTGCGCACTTGCGATGACAGCGTTTACGCGCACCGATCACGGCCATGCCTGTTGCATCAGATTGGTCGTTGTTCAGCGCCATGTGTTGGGCTAATTGATGCGGCAGACTACCAGCGCGATATCAACAATGCGGAGCTTTTTCTGCAAGGAAAAGAAACCGAAGTGTTGGAGCAACTCAATCAAAAGATGGAAACGGCGGCGTTGGCACTGCAATTTGAAGTGGCCGCAGGTTTTCGCGATCAGATTCGCTCTTTGCAACGCGTACTTACCAAACAGTTTGTCGAATCGTCCAGTGAGCGCGATGTTGATGTCATTGCTGGCCAGGAAATGTCAGGTACCTGGTGTGTCAATCTGGTCATGATCAGAGGCGGACGGCATCTTGGTGACAAGAGTTTCTTCCCGGTAAATGCCGGGGACGCAGACTTGCAAACCATTATCAGTGCTTTTGTTGACCAGCACTACAGCAGCCAGACACCGCCCGCACAGCTCATATTGGAGGGCAGGTTTGAGACCGACGAGTGGCAGCATGCACTCGCCGAGATCGCAGGGCGCAGGGTGGCAATCGTCACCCGACCCATCGGCGAGGGCAAAATGTGGATGGGTATGGCATCGAAGAACGCAAGATATGCGCTCGAACAACGAATGGCCGAGAGGGCATCTCAGGAAAAGAGGCTATTGCTGATGCAAGAGGCGCTGGAGATGGATACCCTGCAACGGGTCGAGTGCTTCGATATTTCGCACACGATGGGCGAGGCCACCGTTGCTTCGTGTGTCGTCTTTGATCACGGCGGCATGCAGCCATCACAATACCGGCTTTACAACATTACAGGCATTACGCCTGGCGACGATTACGCGGCAATGCGCGATGCTCTTGTGCGCCGCTACAAAAAAATTGCGGAACAGCTGGGAGATGAAGCCGAGCCGAGCCTCCGACCTGATTTAGTGCTCATTGACGGTGGCAAGGGCCAGCTGGGTGTCGCCGAGGAGGTGATGAACGAGCTCGGTTTGGGCGAAATTCAGCTCATCGGGGTTGCCAAAGGTGAGAACAGAAAGCCCGGGCTCGAGACACTTATTTTTGGTAATACACGACGAGAGCTCCAGCTGCCGAAGGAAAATGTTGGCTTCCATTTGATCCAGCAAATACGTGACGAGGCGCATCGTTTTGCCATTACCGGCCACCGTGCCCGTCGAGCAAAGAAACGCAATACTTCACGGCTTGAGGATATCGTTGGCGTAGGACCGAAGCGGCGTAAAGCGTTATTGGCACAATTTGGCGGCTTACAAGGTGTGACTGCGGCGAGTATTGACGACCTCGCGAACGTCGATGGCATCAGCCACGAGTTGGCAGAAACGATCTACAACGAATTTCACGGATGAACCGTTAGAATATCGCTGTGGTTCTAAATCTACCAAATCTGCTCACCTGGCTCCGCATCGCAGCGATTCCGCTGTTTATTGCGGTGTTGTACGTTGACGACTCATGGCTGACGCAGCATCAGGCAAATATCATCGCGACATCGATTTTTGTGGCTGCGGCAATCACTGATTGGTTCGATGGTTATCTTGCGCGCAAATGGAACCAGACATCGGCGTTTGGCGCATTTCTCGATCCTGTCGCCGACAAGCTCATGGTTGCAGCCGCACTCATTGTGCTGGTAGAACTTGGCCGCACCGATGCGATCGTGGCGTTGATCATCATAGGTCGTGAAATCACCATCTCGGCGCTGCGCGAATGGATGGCGCAGATTGGGCAATCCAAGAATGTGGCCGTGTCCATGCTGGGCAAAATAAAAACGGTGTCGCAACTCGTGGCGATTCCATTTTTACTCTACGACGGTTTGCTGTTTTCTGCCATTGATTGTCGATTGACCGGGCGAATCCTGATCTGGGTGGCGGCTGCGCTTACGATCTGGTCGATGTTTTACTATCTGAAAGCGGCTTTTTCGCCCTCGAAAACAGATTAATCGTTCGAATCGCACCGAGTGCCCGTCATGTGTCCTGCGATTGATGGTGTCGTTGCAACATGGCATCAAACTTGACGATTGGCAGCGCCGCACTGAAAAAATAGCCTTGGTAAGCATCGCAGCCAAGTGCCGCGAGCGTTGCCCGCTGCGCTTCAGTTTCGACACCCTCTGCAATCACTTCAAGATCCAACGCGCGCGCCATCGCAATCACTGCCGATACGATTGCCGCGTCTTCTCTGTCGTGAAGCATATCGGACACGAATGTTTTGTCGATTTTTAGGGTGTCAATTGGGAAACGTTTCAAGTGGGAAAGACTTGAGTAACCGGTGCCAAAATCGTCTATCGCAACACGCAGACCCAGTTCGCGCAGTGCTTTCAAGACTTTGCCGACCCCATCCGGATCGCGCAGCATACTCGTTTCGGTAATTTCGAGCTCGACGCAATCCGGACTGCATTGTTCACGCGCCAGCCGATCCTTGATACGCTCAATTAAATTCACTGAGCGAAATTGCCCGGCAGCAAAGTTAACTGCCAGACGCATCTGGCCATAGCCTTTTTCCCGCCAGTGTCTAAGCTGGACAAATGCACTATCGAGCACCCAGTTGCCGATCTCATGCATCAGTCCAGCTTCTTCTGCGAGCTGTACAAATTCACCGGGCATCACCAAACCACGCAGCGGATGATGCCACCGCAGTAATGCTTCGGCACCAATGATTCGCCCGCTGCGCATGTCTATTTTTGGCTGGTAATAAAGTTCAAACTCGTTTCTAACCAGTGCCGAACGCAGTGAATTTTCTAACAGACGCGTCGCAGCACCTTGCTCTGCTAGCTCCACGGAGAAAAACTGAAATGCGTTTTTGCCGAACTCCTTGGCACGATACATCGCCATGTCTGAATTCTTCAGCAGGGTCTCCACGTCACTGGCATCGTCCGGAAACAGGCTAATGCCAATTGACGCGGAAACATGAATCTCGTGTCCTTCAATGCTGGTCGGTTGCCGAATTTCATCCAGTATTTTGGACGCAACAAGACGCGCCGGGTCGAGATCCCCGAGCTGCTCGAGCACCACCATGAATTCGTCACCTGAAAGGCGCACCAAAAAATCACTTTCGCGCAAGGTACGTTTCAATCTTTCAGCGATCTCCCGCAAGAGTTCGTCGCCAATACGATGGCCTAATGTGTCGTTGACCTCTTTGAAGCGGTCCAAATCAATGAATAACGCCGCAACACGCACGCCACTGCGGCGCGCACGCGAAATCGCCTGCTGCATGCGGTCCTGCAGCATCGCGCGGTTGGGCAGGCTGGTCAGACTATCGTGGGTCGCCTGATAGACGAGCCGCTCTTCTGCAAGCACGCGTGTTGTGACATCCTGCGTCAACGACAAGATCGAAACTACGTTGCCGGATTCATCGCGCAGACTCGAGTTGTACCATTCGCACCAGATGATGCTGCCGTCACTACGATAGTTGCGATTGAGGCTGGTGGTGCGCGGATGGCTCGCGTCAAGCAGACGCATATTTACCGCAGCAAATTGCGGGTCATCGTCTTCAACGACAAAATGCCAGTCGCGAAAATGTTTCCCCAGTACCTGGGTTTGCGTCCAGCCGAAAATTTTCTCGGCTTGCGGGGACCAGCGGCGAACATGAAACTCGTGATCCCACTCAATCACCGCCAGCGGCGAATTCTCAAAGTGCGAAGTGAGCATCCAGTTGGCACGGCGCAGTTCGATTTCAGCCCGCTTCAATTCATCGATGTCGGTGGCTGCACCATAAATTCCGATCACGTTACCATCGGCATCAAAGCGTGGCGTGTACCTCAAAGTCATCCAGCGTTCATCTCCATTGCTATATTTGACCGGGCGTTCAACGGTGACGGTTTCGCCGCTGAGTACACGATCAAGCATTGGCTTGGCTTCGTCGAATCGCGTCTGGCCGAATATTGTCGATAGATGTTTGCCGATTAGCTCGTCGCGGCTTTTTCCCAGCAACGTCTCAACAGAACGATTTACCAGTCGATAACAATACGACTTGTCGAAGTACCCCATGGGATGCGGCAGGCTATCCATCGCATTACTTAGTTCTAATTCCCGACGTTCAAGTTCGACCTGAGCCGTCTTGATGTCATGAATATCGGTACCCACCACATAGAGTCCCTGGACGATTCCATTTGGACCAAAGTCGGGCACGGTTCGTATCCGATGCCAGCGTGGTACAGCATTGATCGTGTCTACCAGCTGTTCGTAAAGCACCGTTTCACCCTTGAACGCCTGTTTTACGAACGGCGTCGCAAACTCTGCTGCTGCGTGTCCGAGCACTTCGGCTGTCGTCCGACCCAACACCTCATGGCGCGCTTTACCGCGCAGCGCCAGAAAGGCGTTGTTGACAAACTTATAGCGTCGCCCGGTATCGATGTAGGCAATGGACTCCGGAATGTTGTCGGTAAAAAGTCTTAGCTGCCGCTCCTGTTGTTGCAGACTTTCGCGCATCACCACATCATCATGAATATCGGTGAGGACCGTATAAATGCCGACGACCGTGCCATCTTCGCGGATATCGGGCACCAGATGCCCGCGCATCCAGCGCACGCCCTTGTTGGGGAAATTGGCCAGCCTTTCATAGGTCGCTGCGCGTCCGCTCAGTGCGGCATTCAGGTAGGGTTGAATCGATGCAACAACGTCAGCGCCAAACGCTGCTTCCATATCTGCGCCGATGACATCTTTTTCTTTCAAGCCGAGCCATTCTTCGCCTGTCTTGTTATAAAAGTGAATTCGTTTGTCCGCGCCGATATAGCTGATTGGCATGCCAATGTTGTCGGCAATGAGTCGAAGCTGTCGCTCACGATTGGTGATTTCCTGCTTTTGCAGGTGGCTGTGTTCTACGTCAGTGATGGAAACGTAAACCCCGCAGACTTCGCCCGTGGGCGCGCGATCCGGGAAAATGCTGACGCGAATATGTCCCGCTGGGCGGCCCGGAAAGTGCGCGTGGTGTTCATAGGAAACGATCTCCCCGGTCAGCGCACGCGCAACAAAGGGCTGAATTTCGGCGAATTGCTGCTCGCCAATCACCTCCAGCCAGTGTTTGCCGATAATTTGGTCTTCGCTTAGCCCAAACCAATCACATTTCACCCGATTCACGTACAGGTAACGTAAGTCGCGGTCCGATTTTGAAAGCGGCATATCGACGCTATCCATGACCGAACGAATTTCACGCTCTTTTGCGATCAGACTTTGTCGTAATTGGTAGTCATCCTCGATGTCGTAACCAATGACGTAGACGCCAGCAATGCAGCCATCGAGCTTAACGTCGGGCAGAAATTCCATTCGCACATGACGCTGAGGTCCGACCAGTGCAAGCGACAGGGTTTCAACTTTCTGGGCATGACCAAGTAAACATCGGTGTACGAATGGCACATAGAATTCGTATGCATTTTTAGGCAAAAAAGATTCGACATGCCTGCCGAGCAGGCTAGGGTCCTGGTTACCGATCCAGTTCTGGAATGGCTTGTTCATATAGCGGAGCCGCAGTTCGCGGTCCACGTAAAGGATCGGCCGGGCTGTATCGTCAGCGAGATAACGCAACATGCGTTCGCCTTCAATAAACGCCTCGTCCAGTCCTTTCACGTCGTGCATTTGCACAGCCTGCGAAACCACGGCAAGCAATCGACCGTCTGCGCCATGAACAGGAGCGTAGGTAACGCTAATCCATTTTTGTTCCCCAGCCGGGCTTTTCCATAGGCGTATAAAACTGGCGGGCGCTCCGCGCGTGATGGCAAGATCAAAATGTGGTTTTGCCGCCGTATAACCTGGCTCAGTAACGAACTCACGCAGGTGCTTACCAAGAACATCAATGGCACGCCGGCTGGTCAGATCGAGATAAGCTTGATTGACGACAATCATTCGCTCGTCAGGCGCAATCAAACAAGCTGGCGTCCCGAGCACCAAAATGCCTGGCACAAGCGATTGGATCTCTGGCAGAAGCGTGTCGATTGTGTAGGGGCCGTTGGGCATCAGGAGAAATTCGCCAGAAAAAACAATGTTGCGCGCCGCGTGGGGCGCAATCTCATGTCGGATAGTAATATGAATCCATGTTTTTGGGCCTAATCTTAGGCACCGTCACGCTAAATCAGACCACGCTGAACATTGACGGCGCAGGGTTTTGCGCTATAATGGCGCACATGCGGGAATAGCTCAGTTGGTAGAGCGCAACCTTGCCAAGGTTGAGGTCGAGAGTTCGAGACTCTTTTCCCGCTCCAAATTACTTCGGGGAAGGTTTATACCTTCCCCGATTCATTTGTGCCATGCAGGTTTTGGCCCAAACGGCGGGTTAGCAAAGTGGTTATGCAGCGGATTGCAAATCCGTAGACATCGGTTCGATTCCGGTACCCGCCTCCAGTGTTATCCGCGACTGGTTCCCAACCTGACAAATCCCGTAAAATTTGGATTACATATCAGTTGTTGCCAATGCCCGGGTGGTGAAATAGGTAGACACAAGGGACTTAAAATCCCTCGCATCCGTAAAAAGGGCGTACCGGTTCGATTCCGGTCCCGGGCACCAGAGCAGCATATTTTTGCAAACTCTAGCATTGACGAGCTTTTCGAATGGTTTTCACCATGAAATCCCCGCCAAATGGCGTTCTACGCTATCTACTGCCTGCACAAGCTAACGACGCTACGTCGCCGCCATTCAATCTATTTTCGCCCCTGATTTTTTCGCAACATCGGCCCATTTGACAATATCGGCCTTCAGCATCGCCAATGCTTCTTCAGGTTTGTTGGCCACAACCTCGGCACCCTGCAGCGCAAAACGTTCGTGCAGGCCAGCTGCTGCAAGCGCCTTGACGGCGGCGGTGTTCAACTTTGCCAGAATGTCCTTGGGTGTCGCCGCGGGCGCAAAGAGGCCGAACCAGTTGGTCGATTCAAAGCCCGGATAGCCTGATTCAGCGACCGTTGGCAGGTCAGGCACGAGGGAAGAGCGCTTTGCACCTGTGACAGCAAGCGCCTTCACCTTGCCCGATTTCACCAGCGAGCCGATGGAAATCGTCGAGTCGTACATCACAGAAATTTGTCCTGACAACAAATCCGGAAACACAAACGCGCTACCTTTGTAAGGAATGTGCGTGATCTGGGTACCGTTTAGCGTATTGAACATCTCGCCAGTCAGATGCGAAATAGTGCCGTTGCCGGATGAGCCAAAGTTGAGTTTGCCGGGATTGGCTTTTGCATACGCGACTAATTCCTTAATGTTGTTTGCGGGCACGCCGGGATTGATCACCACCACATTTTGCGATACCGCAAGCATCGTGATGGGCGCAAAATCCTTGATCGGATCGTAGGGCAGTTTTTTGTAAAGGCTGACCGCAATCGCATGATTGCTCGATGTGCCTATCGTGAGCGTGTAGCCATCAGGCATTGCCTTGGCAACGATGTCAGCGCCGATGGTGCCGCCGGCCCCCGGTTTATTTTCAATCAGCACTTGCTGTTTGAGTTCTTCAGACAACTTGGCCGCAAAATCGCGGGACAAAATATCAGTGGCGCCGCCGGGCGGGAAGCCGAGCACGATCTTGATCGGTTTGGTCGGCCACGATTGCGCAGATACAATGGATGCGAACGATGTGAGTGCCATGCCGGAGGCAACTGTGATGGCGAACAATATTGTCGATGGGCGTGATTTCATTTTTTACCTTTAGCTCGTTGCTGTTTGTGTTGGGACCGCATGTTGGGATCGACTTAACCAGATAATTATTATCTTCGCACATCATCGATTTTTTGCGCACGACGAACGTCAATATTCTCAATGAAAACTTCCTGCCAGATCATGCTGGTCGTGCTTATGCTTCTACAGGCATCCGCGTTATTTGCGCAGTCGCCGGACACTGTTACCTTCGATAGCGCTGACGCTAAACTACAGCTCACCGGTTATCTATATTTGCCCAACGCCAAGACGTGGCCGGGCCCACGACCGGCGATTGTGTTGTTGCATGGTCGCTCAGGAGTATTCAGTGCGGGGGCTAAAAAATACGATGCCAACAATCTCGCATCGCGCGCCGTGATGTGGGGAAAATTCTGGGCTGAGCGTGGCTACATCGGCTTGTATGTCGATACCTTCGGGCCACGCGGCTATCACAAGGGCTTTGAAGCGGGCACCAATAACGGCAGCCGCCCGCTTGAAATCAATGAAATTACCGTGCGTCCACATGATGCTTATGCCGGGCTGAGGTATCTGCGTGGACGCAACGATGTGCAGAAGGAGCGCGTTTTTTTGCAAGGCTGGTCGAACGGCGGCAGTGCTTCGCTATCAACGATGGCTGAAACAACTGTTGGCATAGAAAAGCCCACGCCTGTCACCGGCTTTCGCGCCGCCATTGCCGTCTATCCCGGCTGTACGCCGGTCTCCAAACACTACGGGCAGGGTTACCGCAGTTATGCGCCGGTATTGTTGCTGATCGGCACCGAGGACGAGGAAGTGAGTTATCGCAATTGCGAAAAGCTCGCGAATTCTGCCCGCAGTGGCGATGTCGAATTCATCCGCTATGCCGATGCCACGCATTCTTACGATACCCCCAACCCGAAGCGCACTGTTGTGAAGGCGAATGTTGTAGCGACTGAAGACACCAAGGTGCGTGCGGAAGCATTTTTCAAGAAGTTTCTGTCCCCGGAAAAATAAATATCGACATTTGGCGGGGCTCTCAAGCCATTTTCTACCGAAAATGCCCGCCAATGCTAGTGTTTCAACATTTATCATCGGTCCGCAAAGGCGGGCTGCGCTTCGTTACAAGCGATACGCACGCTTGGAACTTCGCACTTCGTGAGAAAATAGGGCGCATGAACAAGCCGCTTTACCCCCCCGAAAACACGCTGTCGACTGACGCGATAGTTCACATCGCTTTTTATAAATTCGTCACGCTGGACAATCCCGATGGCGTTGTTGCGCATTTACGTCAACTGACTGAAAACCTGCTGGGCAGCATTCTGGTGGCGAGTGAGGGCATTAACGGCATGCTGGCCGGCTCGCCGTCGCAGCTCTATGCATTCCAGCTTGCATTGGTTGATAACGACTATTTTGCGGGCAAATTTAACGGTATCACCTTCAAACGCAGCGCTTGCAAAACCGCGCCTTTCGGCAAAATGAAGGTGTACAAAAAACCGGAGATCGTGCCGCTCGGTATTGACGGTGTTGATGGCACAAAAACTGGCACCAATGTCAGCCCGGAGGAGTGGCGCAAGCTCATCATTGAGGATGATGTGGTGTTGCTCGACAACCGTAATAGTTTTGAGTACCGCCTCGGCCGATTCAAAAACGCCATCGACCCACACGTCACGAACTTCCGTGATTTTCCGAAATACGTAGAAGCCAATGCGCCTGCCTGGAAAGCCGAGGGCAAACGCGTTGCGATGTATTGTACTGGCGGTATTCGCTGCGAAAAAACCAGTGCATGGATGAAAGAACTGAACATTCCTGTGTTCCAACTGGAAGGCGGCATCCTCAATTATTTTCAGCAAATGCCGGATGCGGAAAAAGACTTCGACGGCGAATGCTTCGTATTTGACAACCGCATTGCGCTCGATACCAAACTGGAAGAAACCGACACCTTGCTCGATGACGTTTATGGCAATGAGCCCGATGGTGAGTGGCGTTTAAAACGGGCCAGAGAGCTTGATGCGTCAAGCTAGGCACGCCATATTGCCCACAAGGGATGGCGTCGGGCCGAGCTGCATTGTGTTACCCGACGGCGCATGGCCTAAGGTAATCGACTTTCTGGCGCATCGTTTTCCCTCCATCTCCCTCGATGCGATTGCTGCGCGCATGTTAAGCGGCGATGTTGTCGATGAGCAGGGCGTGTTTATTACGCCGGAACGGCAATATCAGCCGCATCTGACTCTTTATTACTACCGCAGCATACCGGTCGAGACACCGATTCCATTCGAGGAAGTCATTCTGTTTCAGGACGACTATCTGATTGCCGTCGATAAGCCGCATTTTTTGCCCGTCACGCCCGGTGGTCGCTATTTGCAGGAAACATTGCTGGTGCGATTGAAACGAAAGCTCGGCATTGATAGCCTCGCACCGATGCATCGGATTGATCGTGAAACGGCGGGGCTGGTGCTGTTCACGAAACAACCGTCATTACGCGGCAAGTATCAGAATCTGTTCTCACAGCGCGCAGTCACCAAGCGCTATCAGGCAATCGCGCCGATGCGTGCAGATCTGGATTTTCCGATGACCTATCGCAGTCGGCTGATTGAGGCCGATCACTTCATGCGCATGCGTGAATCCGCTGGCGAGGCTAATGCCGAAACCGAGATTGAACTGTTGGAATCGAATGGCACATTTGCCCGCTATCGCCTGCGACCGTTGACCGGCAAGAAACACCAGTTGCGCGTGCAGATGGCATCACTGGGAATACCGATATTGAATGACCAAATCTATCCCGAACATTTACCCAAGGAGCAGATCGAGCAGGACGATTACAGCAAGCCATTGCAGTTGCTTGCCGAATATATTGCCTTTACCGATCCCATCACCGAGGAAGCACGTTGTTTCGAGACACAGCGCCGGTTGCACATTACTTGATCCAGAAATCGCATCTTCAACATTGCAGAAAGCAACATCATGATCGAACGCACGCTTTTTAACGCCGACCACGAATCGTTCCGCGACAGCTTCCGCCGCTTCCTGAACGAAGAAGTCGCGCCCTTTCATGCCGATTGGGAAGAGCAGGGCTACGTTGATCGCAAGGTCTGGAACAAGGCTGGCGACAATGGATTTCTGTGCACATCGATGCCAGAGGAATATGGCGGCGTGGGCGCGGACAAACTATTTTCAGTGATCGAGATGGAGGAGTTGGGGCGCTCAGGTTTCAGCGGCATTGGCTACAGCCTGCATTCCGAAATCGTTGCCCCTTATCTGTTGCACTACGGTACTGAAGCGCAAAAAAAGAAATATTTACCCAAACTTGCCAGTGGCGAAATGATTAGCGCGATTGCCATGAGTGAACCGGCGGCGGGTTCAGATTTGCAGGGCGTTAAAACACGCGCCATTCGTGATGGCGACCACTATGTTTTGAACGGCTCTAAAACATTTATCACCAACGGCTGGCATGCTGATCTTGTCATCGTTGTGGCAAAAACGAATCCTGCGGCGGGCGGCAAGGGCACTAGCCTGATGTTGGTCGAGCGCGGCATGCCCGGTTTCGAGACCGGCAAACGTTTAAAGAAAATAGGCTTGAAGGCACAGGATACGGCCGAGCTTTTCTTTAACGATGTGCACGTGCCGATAGAAAATTTGCTCGGTGGTGAGGCGTTTGAAAATCGCGGTTTTATTTGCCTGATGGAACAACTGCCCTGGGAGCGGCTGCAAATCGCCATTACCGCCATCTCCAGCGCACAGGCCGCCATTGACTGGACGACCACGTACGTGAAAGAGCGCAAGGTCTTCGGTCAGCCTGTCGGCAACTATCAGAATACCCGCTACAAACTTGCCGAGATGCAAACCGAAGTGCAGGTGGCACAGGTGTTTCTGGATAAATGCACCGAGCTGTTGATGGTCGATAAACTCGATACCGCCACCGCGTCGATGGCCAAATACTGGACCACCGATCTGCAATGCAAGGTGATGGACGAATGCGTGCAACTGCATGGCGGTTACGGCTATATGTGGGAGTATCCGATCGCGCGTGCTTATGCCGATGCGCGTGTACAGCGCATATACGGCGGCACCAACGAGATTATGAAGGAAGTGATCAGCCGTTCGATGGGCTTGTCGGGGCGGTGAGCCACGGCGGCTGATAACGCACCATTTACGCTACTGAAATTTTTGAAAGAAATTATGACCACCACACTTAAACGTGTCGCAGTCCTCGGGTTGGGAAAAGTAGGCAGTCTCGTCGGCACTTTGCTCGCGCGTTCGGGATTTTCGATCACCGGTATCGATGCCAATCCGCCCGCGAAATTACCGTTCGACGTGCAGGTGCAGGACGTTGCCGATTTTGCCAAATTAAAAACCGCATTGACAGGCGTTGATGCCGTAATTTCCTGTCTGCCATTTCACCTGAATGTAGGCATCGCGCGTATCGCGCATGAAGCCGGGATGCATTACTTTGATTTGACCGAAGATGTCGCCACCACTCGCGCAATTATGGAAATGTCATTCACCGCCAAAGGCGTGATGGCACCGCAATGCGGTCTGGCGCCGGGATTTATCGGTATCGTCGGGGCGGATCTCGCCAAGCGTTTCGAGTCGTTGCGCTCAATCGAGCTACGCGTAGGCGCGTTACCGCAACATCCGCGCGGTAAGCTCGGCTACGCGCTCAATTGGTCGCCTGAAGGCGTGATCAACGAGTACATCAACGATTGCGAAGTCATTCGCAATGGCCACAT
>JAYURJ010000168.1:0-10669 GCA_043756275.1 Betaproteobacteria bacterium
TGATGAACGAAACCCTTCGACAGGCTCAGGGCGAACGGCGACTAATCGAACAGTACTGGGTGTAGTCCCCTCTTTTGAATGGGGAATCACCGTCATGCAAATTCGTGTGCTATTTTCTGCGCTCAATCCCTGAACACTGGTGGTTTTTTCTGCATGCCTGCCATCATTGCTTCCTGCAAGTCTGTCGACATCAACATTGCCGCATTCCATGTCGCGATGTAATTGAGACTATCGGCCACCGAGTGATCGCGCGCATATACGATCATTTCCTTGTTGCCACGGATCGCCAGCGGCGATTTGGCGGCGATCTCGGTCGCGATTTGCATCACACCTTGCAGCAATGTTTCCGGCGACTCGAACACGCGGTTCACCAGCCCAATACTATTGGCTTCGTCGCTCAATAATTTGCGCCCCGTATAGGCAAGCTCTCGGACGATGCCGTCACCAATCAGCTTCGGCAATCGTTGCAGCGTGCCGACATCGGCTGTCATACCCATGTCAATTTCCTTGATGGAAAAATAGGCCTCAAGCGAGCAATAACGCATATCCGTGCAGCAAATGAGATCGATTCCCCCGCCAATGCAAGCGCCGTGGATAGCAGCAAGTACTGGTTTGCGACAACGTTCGATACTGGTTAATGATGCCTGTAAATCAATAATGGTACGGCGCAGTTTTTCGCGCTTGCGGCCCTCGCAATCATCATCGACCTCATCAGCCACACCCGCCAGCATCGCGAGATCAATGCCAGAGGTAAAGTGTGCGCCGTTGCCACTGATGACCGCGACGCGCGCCTCCGATGTGGTATCGATCCAGTCGAAGGCCGCGTGAATGTCAGCCCACATCGCACGGTTCATCGCGTTGGCTTTATCGGGGCGATTAATGCGAACGTGCGCGATGTGGTTATCGAGCGAGACTTGCAGTGTTTCGAATGTGGGCATGGTGGTCATTTGAGTCTCCGACAGTTTATTTTTTCGCAGCTAAGGCTTGAGCCTTCATCATTTTTTCCGCCCCAATGTTGAAGATCGCCGACCCAGCCAGATTCTGCCCGCCGTCGGTAACGAGCACAGTGCCGCTCACGTAGGAGGCCAGCGGCGAGGATAAAAATACCGCGACCTGCCCGATTTCATCGGCCGTGCCCATTCGCCCCAGCGGAATGCCCGCCACCAATTGCGCCAGCGCATCCGGGCTGGAGAGGCGTTTCATGCCTTCGGTGCCTTCGATGGGGCCTGGCACGATACTGTTGCAGCGGATGCCGTATTTCCCCCATTCAAGCGCCAGATTTTTCATCATCATATCGATACCGGCCTTGGCTGCCGCGACGTGCACCTGATAGGCGTAAGGCATGTAAGCTTGACCTGCAGAAATAAAAATAATGGACCCCTTCGTTTCCTGCAACTGTGAAAACGCTGCGCGCGACGCGTTGAACGAGCCCATGAGGTCGATATCGATAACGGTCTTGAATCCGTTCGGCGACAGGTGTTCGGCCGGCACCAGAAAATTCCCTGCTGCGCCGCACACCAGCACATCGATTGGCCCCAGCTCGGTTTTGGTCTTTGCCAGCGCAGCTTCAAGGGCGGCGAATTCGCGCACATCGGCGACTTCAGTGCATACCTTCGCACCGAGCGCTCGCAATTGGGCGGCGGCGTTATCGAGCTTCTCTTGCGTGCGACCGCAGATGGCGATGTTGGCACCGAGTGCCGCGAAGTTTTTCGCTACACCTAGATTGATACCGCTTCCGCCGCCGGTGATAAATACGGTCTTGCCTTTGAAAAGTTCCTTCGAAAAATACGAGGTGATATTCATGTTTAGTCCTGATGGCGGATTAGGAAATTTGTATTGCGCTGATGGCAAAGCAGCAATATTTTACGTCGCGTCTGACGCATCCCGAAAAAAATGCGTTGCGTTTTATAAATGTTGTCCCAAGCCACGTAAGATAGAAGCGTTTACGCTGATTTCCCACCGTATTTTTCAAGCATGACCACTCCTGAACCCACCTCCATCGAATCCCTGATTACCGACGTTGAAGTTGAGTGCCGCATGCGCACGACAAAAATTCGTCAAGTCTCGCGAATGAAAGATGTGTTGCAATTGAAAGAAGTGCGTCTGGATGAGGCGCTTCAATCACGCGCGTTGGAAATTCGTGGCATCAGCCAATTGGAGCTCGCCGCAGAGGTGCGCATGCGCGAAATTCTCGATGGCCACATGGTCGAGCTACGCGCGCAGCGTGATGTGCAGATGCTCGAGCAGGCGCGCAGCTATTTTCTGCATCGCGAATGGAGCTGCCTGAAAGGCGTTTTTCCTTTGCTGTTTCGCGAGGCCGAAATCGAATCAGAAAAAATTCTTGGTCGTCTTGAGCGCGAAATGGACGTACGACGCAAGCGGTCACGATAGACCATCATTACAATAATCTCCTGCGAGTAAATATCTCAATGCATTCAGCCTGGTATTTCTTAAGCGGCGCAATCCTGTTTGAAGTCGCGGGCACAGTTTGCATGAAGCTCTCGCGGGGCTTCACTGAAATTACCCCCAGCATCATGATGTTCGCGTTTTACGCTTGCGCATTCGCCCTCAACACGGTCGCGGTGAAAACGATTGAACTCAGTGTGGCCTACGCGATCTGGTCCGGTGTGGGCACCGCGCTGACGGGTGCGATCGGTATACTTTATTTCAAGGAACCGGCGACGGCGCTCAAGATGGTGTCGCTAACGTTGATTGTGGTTGGTGTGATGGGGTTGCATTCGGCATCGGTGGCTAAGTAACAGACGTAAAGTTTATGTATTTATGTTATTTAAAAACTATAGCGTCGGCGCGGCTCTCAGGCATAAATAACTCTGAAACGCGCACCAGTGCTTGTTCTACGTAGATTCATGTCAATTGGTACTCTGCACTAACTGGCAATTTATATTTCCTGTTTCGACATTCATTTATGCCGATTTCAAAAGAAACCATCATTGCCGCATTCAATCGCTTTCTGGGGCGCGCGCCTGAATCAGAAAGCGTCATTCATGCGCATCAGATTTTTTCTACCGAGGAGCAACTCGCCAACGCGCTGACCAGTTCACAGGAATATGCGCTAAAAAAGCGGCGGGACGAGCAGAACGCGAGGAAAAGTAAACGACGCGGTAAGAACATTGATATGCCAGCACACGTGTCGACATCGGCAATCCGAGTGACCATTTTTGGGAATTGCTCGGCAACAACGTTGGCAAAGCTCATGCAGGCGATGACTGGCGATATCGTCGCGACCGCAGTGGAAGCCAACGCCACCATGATCGCCAATCTGTGCGCTGGCAAGCTGGATCATGCCTTGTGGATAGAACAAAGCGACCTCATTTTCATTCAGGAAATCGGTGAAATCCTGACGCTGATCCAGACACAGTTTCCGCTGCACAACCACAAGGTGCGACGCTTCCCGTTCATTCATTTCCCGGCTTTTCATCCGGATATTGTTTATGTTCAGAGCAAACGGCAAGGCATTCATATTCAGGGGCCGCTCGGCGAATACCAGTCGGCCATTGCGCTCGGCGGGTGGCTGGAGGGGCTGAGCGTTAAGGAAACACTAACGCTGTTTCGGCACGACGTTTACGCGGCGCTAGGCTATTACGACTACTGGGAAATCTCCCAAAAAATGATGGTCGATGTCGGTGCAGGTGCCGGATTTTCCATGCTCGACTTGCTGGAGAAATGGCATCGCCGCGGCTGCTGGTTATATTCGATCAACCATCCAAAGCCCTTCGTACTAGCCGATATGGCACGTCGGATGCTGACACGGGAAGGCATCACGACGTTGCCCGATGTTGAACACTTTGTAGCCGATGGCTTCACCATCGGGCCAGCGTGGCCGGTGTACCCGGAAATCGGCAAGGCGCTTGGCGTTGAGGGCCACTATTACTTCAAGTGCATCGAGGCGTATGGCCCGCGTGAAAAACCGATTTTGATGTTGAACCTCCATGACTATGTGGCACATTCCTATGCTCTGTTCACGCAAGTCGGTCGTGATGATTTGCATTGCGATCGGCTGGCGTTACCGCGGTTTCAGAACCTGAAACGATTTGTTGACTTGCAGGTTGAGAATGCGCCTGGATCCGTCGCCGCCATTACTGCGCCAGCTGTCGAAAAACGCAGCAATCCCTACGCGGCACTGCCGGATCATCAATTCTGGCGGCGCGCGATTGAAAATGTGGCCGCAGAAAATGTTGACCCAGTCGTCCGTGCGAAATTTCCGATCAGCCAGCATGATCGCGTGGCGACTGCGGGGAGTTGTTTTGCGCAGCACATCTCAGCGTCGCTGACCGGTCAGGGATTCAATTTTTTTGTGCCCGAAAAAAATTCTGCCCTCTCACCTGAGGAAGCGATGCGTCGTCAGTACGGCACTTTCTCGGCACGTTATGGTAATCTCTATACCGCGCGCCAACTCATTCAACTGTTTGATCGCGCCTACGACCGATTTATTCCCATTGACGATCATTGGCTTCGGGACGACGGCAAGTTCGTCGATCCGTTCCGACCGCAAGTCGAGCCGGATGGCTTCGCGTCGCGGGATGAATTGGTGCGGGCGAGATCGCAGCATTTTGCGGCGGTCCGCGAGATGTTTGAACAGCTCGACGTTTTTGTCTTCACGCTGGGCCTCACTGAAGCCTGGCGGTCGCGCATTGACGGTGCGGTCTATCCGCTGGCACCGGGGATTGTAGCGGGCCAGATGGACGATGCAGCCCATGAATTTGTCAACTTTGATGTCAATGAAGTCATCTCCGATATGCGGCTCTTTGTCGAACGACTTCGCCAAGTGAATCCTAGAGCCAGATTGATCATCACGGTATCACCCGTGCCCTTGATCGCGACGTTTGAGAATCGCCACGTGCTGGTATCGACAACGCTTAGCAAATCCGTTTTGCGCACCGCAGCCGACGAAATTACCCGCAATGATCCGCTGAGCGATTATTTCCCATCGTATGAAATTATCACCGGCAATTATTCACGCGGTGCCTACTTTGAAAAAGACCTTCGGTCCGTTGCCCCTGCCGGGGTGCGGCACGTGATGCGATTGTTTTTTGCTCACTTCGCGCCCGCAGAAAGCAATTCTCCACTCGCCGAGGAAATTACCCGGGAAAGTACCGCCGTGCGCGAAATCATTTGCGACGAAGAGGCTATCGACAAACAAGCATGAAAATGGCGCCCGGCACCCAGCCGCGCGACCACACTGCCATTCGCACCGCCAAAGTTGCGGTGCATCGCTAAACCGCCAATTTGCCGCCGCCTTGGCCGTAGCATGCCTCCAATTACCCGTTGGAGGACACATGCTGCAAGTACAACATCTCAGCAAATCCTATGCTGCCCGCCAAGTGGTGTCGGATGTTTCGTTCGATGCAGCGCCAGGCCAGATCATCGGCTTGCTCGGCCCAAACGGCGCGGGAAAAACTACCACTGTTTCGATGATTTGTGGCTTGACAGCGGCGGATCAGGGAAGCGTGCTGCCTTATGGCTAGCGCATTGATAGTGACAGCAGCGCAGTCAAACGCAAGGTCGGGCTTGTGACGCAGGACATCCCCCTGCAAAGCCGGGGCTCCCGCTGACGCTACGCCAACAAAAATGCCCGCACCGCCTCAATCTGTGATGCCTCCTGAAACATCGGCGCATGACCGACGTGTGCGAATTCAATGCCGCGTACACCTGCCTTGCGGCACATGCTGTCAAAGGTCTCCTTCAACAACAAATCTGAATCGATCCCACGCGTGATGAGTACCGGACAACCGACCTTTTCCCATACCGCGGACAAATCCACGTCCTGAATCGCGCCGATCTTGAACGCGTCGCCGATGCCCGGATCATAGCGAAATTGCCAACTCCCGTCGGCCGATTGCCTCACCAGCGGCACCGTCAACTCGCGCCAGGTTTCGTCTGACATTTCGCCGAACGGACTGACCGCGCGCACTGCCATCACAATGGATTCAAAATCTGCAAAGCGCGGCGACGCACCGAGATACATTGAGATACGCTCCAGTGACGCCTTGGGAATAAATGCGCCGACATCATTGATGACCATGCGCGTGATGGGTGTGTTGGTGTGCGAAGCCAGCAGCATGCCGATAATGCCCCCCATTGACGTGCCCACCCAATGAACCGTTTCAGCACCTGAACGCGCGAGTAATGTCGTCATGTCGTTGATGTACTGGACATAGTTGTAGTCGGCTTTATTCGTGAGCCATTCGCTCTCACCGCGTCCGGCAACGTCGGGGCAAATTACCCGATACTGGCCCTGCAGGGATTTCGCCAGCGTATCGAAATCGCGGCCACAGCGTGTGAGGCCGTGTGCGCAGACGAGCACGCGTGGGTTGTCGGCTTCACCCCATTCGGTGTAATGGACGCGATGAAAGCCCGATGTGGAAAGTCCCGAGTAAAAACAATGTCTCATTCAATTGCCTCTTTGCTTTTTGCCAATTCGCGCAGCACAAATTTCTGGATTTTTCCGGTGGATGTTTTCGGCAGCGTCTGGAATAAAAACGACTTGGGCACCTTGAACCGTGCCATGCGCTCCCGACAGAATGCGAGTAACTCTTCTTCAGTTACGATGCCGCCCTCTTTCAATTCAACAAACGCGCATCCGACTTCACCCCATTTTTCATCGGGCTTTGCCACTACTGCCGCCTGCATCACGGCCGCATGCCGGCAAATCACATCTTCCACCTCTTGCGAGGAGATATTCTCGCCGCCAGAAATGATCACATCTTTGGCGCGATCCTTGATTTTCACATAGCCATCGGGATGGATAACGGCGAGATCGCCGGAATGAAACCAGCCAGCTGCGAATGCCTCTGCACTCGCTTTTTCATTCTTCAGATAACCCTTCATGGTGATGTTGCCACGGAACATGATTTCTCCCATGGTTTCGCCATCCGCGGGCACCGGCAGCATGGTTTCTGGATTCATTACCGTCATGCCCTCCTGCAGCAGGTACGCGACACCCTGACGACCGTTGAGGCGTGCCTGCTCGTCCACGGCCAGCGTTTGCCATTCGGTATGCTTCGCGCAAACTGCGGCCGGGCCGTAGGTTTCAGTGAGGCCATAGACGTGCGTCAACGCAAATCCCAACTTGGCCATGCCTTCGATCATCGCGCCTGGGGGTGCCGCACCGGCAACCATCGCATGCACCTTCTGCTTGATACCCTGCTTCATGCCTTCAGGCGCATTGATGAGCATGCTGTGCACGATTGGCGCGCCGCAATAGTGTGTGACACCATGCGCGCGGATCAACTCGAAGATCACTTCCGGATCAACCTTGCGCAGACACACGTGAGTACCGACGTTTGCAGCAATCGTCCACGGGAAACACCAGCCATTGCAATGAAACATCGGCAGCGTCCAGAGATATACGCTGTGACGCGGCATCGACCATTCAAGAATATTGGCCACCGCATTCAAATGCGCGCCGCGATGGTGATAGACCACGCCCTTGGGGTTGCCAGTGGTGCCGGAGGTATAGTTGAGCGAAATGGCTTCCCACTCATCGACCGGTGGCGACCATGCGAAGTCCGGAGTACCCGATGCGATAAAGGCCTCGTAATCGGTTTCGCCGAGCGTTTTCCCTTCACCGGTGAAGACGGGGTCCGACACATCGATCACCAATGGTTTTGATTTGCACAATTCAAGTGCTCGCTCAATCGTCGGTGCAAATTCACGATCTGTGACCAACACCCGGGTTTCGGCGTGGTCGAGCATAAAGGCAATCGCCTCGGAGTCCAATCGCGTGTTGAGGGTGTTCAACACCGCACCAATCATCGCCGGGCCAAAATGCATTTCAACCATCTCGGGCGTGTTGGCGAGCATGGCAGTAACCGTGTGCCCCTTGCCTATTCCGCGTTGTTGCAAGGCGCTGGCCAGCCGTCGGGCGCGCGCATAAACTTCAGCCCATGTGAAACGCCGCTCACCATGAATCACCGCGAGGCGGTCGGGATAAACTGTGGCGGCCTTGGGCAGAAACGACAGCGGCGACAGCGGCGTGTAGTTGGCTGGATTCTTTTCCAGACCGTGGTCGTACGGCGGCGTAGGTAGGGGCGCGGGCGATGTCATGGCGTCAATTCCTCTGGCGCGGATAAAAGCAAAGTTGCTTTATCCATTATCAATGAGTTTGCGTGAATCGTCGCAACCAATCCTTCACGCCAGCATCGTCACTTGGTTCGATCCAGCCAAGCCCGCTGCGTGCTCTGCCGCGCGCAAGGTATTGCCGAGCAACATCGTAATCGTCATCGGCCCCACTCCGCCTGGCACCGGGGTAATTGCCGAGGCCACCGTTACTGCCGATTCAAAATCGATGTCTCCCACCAATTTTCCATCCGCCAGCCGATTGATTCCGACATCGATCACCACCGCACCGGGCTTGATCATGCTGCCATTGACCATGCAGGCCTTGCCAACAGCGACGACGAGAATGTCGGCGTCCCTCGTGAATTTAGCCAAGTCTTTTGTTCTGGAGTGGCACATCGTGACTGTGCCGCCGGCTTTCAGCATCAACATCGCCTGCGGCTTGCCGACGATATTGGAGCGGCCCACGATCACCACATGTTTGCCTTCAACGGTGATGCCCTCGTATTCGAGCATTTTCATGACGCCATACGGCGTACAGGGCGGAAACCGGCTCTCGTCGATCACAAGTGCGCCCATGTTGGCGTAATGAAAACCATCGACATCTTTGTCCGCAGCGATTGCCTCGATCACTACACGATCATCGATATGTGGTGGCAACGGCAACTGCACGAGAATACCGTGAATGGCCGGATTCACGTTAAGTGTCTCGACAAACGCGGTGAGATCGCCCTGCGAAATGTCGGTCGGCAGCGCATGTACTGTTGAGTGAATGCCAATGGCTTCGCAGGCGCGTGCCTTGTTGCGTACGTAAATCTGCGACGCCGGCTCACTCCCAACGATCACGACACCCAGACCGGGAGGCGAACCCAGCGCGATAAGCCGATCCACACGCAGCTTATATTCGGCGCGAAAGAAGTCGGAAATTTTTTTGCCGTCAATGAGCTTAGCGGTCATGGGAGAGTTTGATTATTTCGTTGTCGGTGATGATCGTGTCAATTCTCTCGTCATCGGGCCCGACCGGCACGGCATCGACAATCTGGCAGGCAAACCCCGCTGCGACCCGCGCCAATGCTGGGCTTGCGGCTGATAACAATTTATCGTAATAGCCGCGTCCGTAGCCAAGTCGATTGCCTGACCGGTCAAACGCGACTCCCGGCATCAGCACAAATTCGATGGCACTAATCGGCATCGAAGGCGCATCCGAGCGAGGCTCGCGTATGCCCCATTTGCTCGTCACCAGTTCGGACATGTTGCGAACAACATGCAAAATCAGTGACTGACTCGTTCGATCCACTCGCGGCAGCACCACCGTTTTAGCGTCGACAAGAATGCGCTCAAGCAACGTCTGCGTTTCGATCTCGGATCCGAAACCCATGTAGATCAGCACCACATTGGCTTGCCGATATTGCGACAAGGCGCATACCTTCTCGACAATCGCGTGCGATGCGATAGTGCGCGCGGCAGGCAGCATGGCATCACGACGCGCCAAGACCGTTTCGCGCATTTGTTTTTTTTCTGTGTGCAGATTCTCGTTCATGGTTTTATCCCAACTTCACTGGCCAATTTCCGCCAAACGTCAATATCAAAAAATCTTGTCGCCAGCCCTGATGGTGATGGCAACACGAAGAACCGCACCATTGCTTGCTCAAACGCGTTTTCCACATTGCACCAGCCGTAGTCAACGGCGCATCCAAAATAGTTTTGCGCTGCATTTTTGCTGGTAAACGCAACGACCTTTGGCCGATATTTCTTTAGCTTGTGTACAAACGCGGCGATATCGAACGCGTCTTTAGGTAGCTCTGCATCCACTCCTGAATGCACTTTGCACAAGTCGGTGAGACCAATGCCCAGCGCCAGTAGCGCCGGATATTCCTGCGGTGCAAAGCGCCTTGATGTCATACCAACCGCATGAAGCGTCGGCCAGAATTTGTTGCCGGGTTTGGCGTAGTAGGCCTTAGCAGCTGCGGACGCTTTCGATGGCGCAGTACCGCAAAAGACCAGCTGCAAATTCGGCGCGAGGAGATCGGGAACGAGATAAGTCACGTTGAAGACACGTCCGCGCGACAATTGGCTGTCATTTCGAACCCGGTTTCATCGGGTGAGAAATCTGCTTTTTCGCGATGTAGAGAAAAAGCAGATTTCCCGTTGTGCTCGAAATGACCACCTTATGCATGTACTTACGCACTCAGCCCGAACGGATCATCCACCGAATGCGATGGCACGGTGAACCACTTCGGCCCCAATGCTGTCATGTAGAAATGATCCTCCAGCCGAATACCGAATTCGCCGGGCACGCAGATCATCGGTTCATTGCTAAAGCACATGCCCTCGGCCAACGGTGTGTTATCGCCGCCAACCAGATACGGCCATTCGTGAATATCCATGCCGATGCCGTGCCCCGTGCGATGGGGCAAGCCGGGCAATTCATAGCCCGGACCAAAGCCGCTGGCGGCTAACGATGCGCGTGCGGCGGCATCCACATTCGCGCAAGGCACGCCAATTTGCGCGGCGGCAAAAGCAGCCGCTTGGGCGGATTTTTCGGCATTCCACACGCTGCGCTGTCGGTCTGTGGGTTCACCGAACACAT
>JAYURJ010000169.1:0-10653 GCA_043756275.1 Betaproteobacteria bacterium
ATAAAATTTTATTCAACGACGCCGTCGCGATGACCGGTGGCCAGCCGGTTGATGGCCCGCTGACGGTGCCGATGATTACCCATCAGGTGGCATCCGAAGGTGCCGGTAAAATTATTGTCGTGACGGATGAGCCGGAAAAATACCCGTCTGATACCAACTTCGCGCCCGGTGTCACGGTGCAGCATCGCGATGAGTTGGACGCCGTGCAGCGCGAGTTGCGCGACATTCCCGGCGTGACCATCATGATTTACGATCAAACCTGCGCTGCCGAAAAGCGCCGCCGCAGGAAGCGCGGCACGTTCCCCGATCCTGCCAAGCGCGTCGTCATCAACGAACTGGTATGCGAAGGTTGTGGCGATTGTGGCAAAAAATCCAACTGCGTATCTATCTCGCCGGTGGAAACGGAATTCGGCCGTAAACGCGTGATCGATCAAAGCTCCTGCAACAAGGATTATTCCTGCGTGAAAGGCTTCTGCCCCAGCTTTGTCACCATCGAAGGCGGTCAGTTGCGCAAGAAAAAGCCGCTGATTTCGGCATTGCTCGCCGCATTGCCCGAGCCGGTTCTGCCATCGCTGGATTCACCGTACGGCATTCTTGTGACTGGTGTGGGTGGCACGGGTGTGGTGACCATTGGCGCATTGCTTGGCATGGCAGGCCATCTGGAAGGCAAAGGGATTGCAGTACTGGACATGACCGGCCTCGCGCAGAAGGGTGGTAGCGTTTACACGCACGTACGCATTGCGCAAAAGCCTGAGGACATTCACGCGGTGCGTATCGCGGCCGGTGAAGCCAATGCAGTGTTGGGTTGCGACATGATTGTCTCTACATCCGATGAAGCGATTGCCAAGATGCAGGCTGGCAAGACGCGTGGCGTGGTCAACAGTGATGTCGCGACCACCAGCGAATTCACCAAGAATGCCGATTTGCATATTCCCGTGACAGAAATGCAGGGCGTATTGCGTGAAGCGATGGGTGAATATGCAGGCAAGAGCGCGGTTGAATTTGTGGATGCTTCTGCGCTCACGTCCGCGCTGATGGGCGACGCCATCTTCACCAATCCGTTCGTGATGGGTTACGCTTGGCAGAAGGGCATGATCCCGCTGACAAACGCATCAATCATGCGCGCCATCGAATTGAATGGTCAGGCGATTGACAAGAACAAGCAGGCATTCGACTGGGGACGCCGCGCCGCAGTCGATTTGAACTCCGTGCAGAAGATGGCCACGCCACCGGAAGCCAAGCCCGAGTCTCAGCGCTTGTCTCAGACAATTGAAGAAATGGTTGCGCGCAGAAAGCAGCACCTGACCGGCTATCAGGACGCAGCCTATGCGGATCGTTACGCGGCCCTTTTGGCGAAAGTGCAGAAACTGGAAGCCGAGAAATTTCCGGGAAAGAAAGCACTTTCCGTTGCGGTCGCACGCTACTACTTCAAGCTCATGGCGTACAAGGACGAGTACGAAGTTGCGCGTCTGTATGCGGATAGCGATTTTGTGAAACGCGTCGCCGAGCAATTCGAAGGCGATTACAAATTCACCTTCCATCTGGCGCCGCCGCTTATGAGCGATATCGATCCGATGACTGGTGAGGCGAAGAAGAAAGTATTCGGTCCATGGATGATGAGCGCGTTCGGTATGCTCGCCAAACTCAAGGGGTTGCGTGGAACCGCCTTTGATATTTTCGGGCTTTCGGACGAGCGGAAAATGGAGCGGCAGTTGATCGCCGATTACGAGCGTACGGTTGAGGAGTTGTTGGAGAAACTATCAACGGATAACTATGATGTGGCAGTGGATATTGCGTCTGTGCCAGAATTTATTCGTGGGTATGGGCACGTGAAGCATCAGCATTTGGTTGACGCGAGAAAGAGGGAAGCGGAGTTGGTGGAGAGATTTCGGAATCCTGTTGTTGGGGCGCAGAGGGAGATTCGGGTGAAGGTGGCGGCGTGATGATTTCCAACAAGTGAACAAAAAAAGGGGGCGCACATCGCGCGCCCTTTTTTTACATGCTACATCCGAGCTATTTACTCAAACACTCTTTCTGAGCCGCCTTGAACTCGGCACCTTTTTTACCTTTGTTCTCAGCCGAACACGCTTTCATTTTTTCACGCTGGGCTTTTTGGGCGTCAGACGATTTCTGCAAGCACGCTTTTTGTGCGGCTTTGTATTCGTCGCCTTTGAGGCCTTTATTTTCCTTGGCGCATGCGCCCATTTTACTTTGCTGGGTGGTGGGCGCTTTGTCTTGCGCATATGCGGAACCTGCCACGAATGGCATGGCGATAATGATGGCTGCGATCAGTTTTTTCATTTCAATCCCTTGAGTAGTGAGTAGCGGGTGACCCGCGTTTATCGAGTAGTGCCCGCCGATAACGCCATTGTGCTGTCTGAGGTTGACATGTGACCAGCTTGTGTCTTTTGCCGACGTCGCGACACAAAAAATAACATTGCTAAATCGTGTGGCGTGGCATGCTAGCAGGCTTAAATTCTTGCATTTTTTTCGCAGCGATGATTGATCAAGTTATATTACTGTTAGTGAACAAAATATCAGTAGCAGCACGCCGTTTTTTTATCTTCTTGCAGACGCGCGAGTTGTTTGATCGCCTCCGAGTATGCGTGCCTTTGCCTTTGCCTTTGCCTTTGCCTTTGCCTGTGCCGTTGCTCGCGTTGTCCTGTGTGCTGACACTGTCGGTCCCTGCGCAGTCGCTCGACACCAAAAAACCGCTTGCGGAATACATGCATCAAACCTGGTCGGTTGATAATGGACTGCCGCAGAGTACCATTCGCGCGATCAGCCAGACTACCGATGGATATCTTTGGTTTGCGACACACGAAGGCGCGGCGCGATTTGATGGCCTCGCGTTCACGATATTCGATGAAGCCAACACGCCGACGCTGCACGGCAGCGGCGTAACCGCTTTGCTGGCGCAAAAGGATGGCAGTTTGCTGCTGGCGTTGCGGGATGGGGGCTTGGTTCGGCATTATCTTGGCAAATTCGAAGCGGTAGTGCCGAAAGGGGGCATTCCTGCCGGGTCGATTTCGGTTCTCGTTGAGGATGACACTGGCGCATTGTGGGTCGGCACTAGTGCCAACGGCCTGGCACGGATCGTGAAAGGTGAGTCACGTCTTTACTCTACTGCTGATGGCCTGCCGGGCAATTGGGTGACGGCGATACGACCGATAGCAAATGGTGATGTTTGGATCGGGACAACACAAGGTCTGGTGATATTTCGTGACGGCCAATTGGTGAAGCAGCCGACCGGCTCGTGGCTGGACGCTGCCAACATCGCGGCGATATTGCCGGACGAAAAAAAGCGGATGTGGTTTGCCACCAACGGCGCGGGATTAGTGTTGCGCGATGGCGAATCGCTGCGCAGGTTTCAGCAAAAAAACGGACTGGCGAGCGATAGTCTGGCGAGTCTGCATCTGGACCGCGAAGGTGCACTCTGGATTGGTACGCTTGAGGGGGTTCAGCGTTTGGTTGGTGAGCAATTCGAGACCTTCGCTTCCCCTGACGGGCTGACCAACAATTTCATACGCGAAATTTTTGAAGATGCTGAGGGCAACATCTGGATTGGCACTGATCGCGGTATTGACCGTTTTCGCGATAGCCCGATCAGCACGTGGGGCATTCGCAAAGGTTTGGCGGTGGAATTCTCCAGAGTTGTACTCGAAGATCGCAAAGGTCGCATTTGGGTGGGGACCTCGGGTGGGCTGTTTTCGATTACACAGTCGGTCGTGCGGCGCTATGGCCGCGAACACGGCCTGCTCAACGGCGCGATTTTATCGTTGGCCGAGGACGGAGATGGCACGCTGTGGATTGGCACCAACGGCGGCGGGCTGCATCGCATGAAGGGTGAGCGGTTCGAGCTGGTGTCGCCAAAGCTTGGGCTTTCAACAGCATCCGTGCGCGCTATTTTGCCGGCCAAAGATGGCAGCTTGTGGATTGGCACCAACGGCGGGCTGGTATCGTGGGCTTGGCGTGGCGAGGCAAATCCGCAGCGCCTTGGGGTTGCCGATGGATTGCCTAGCGATCAAATCAATGCCCTGCTTGAGGATGCGCAGGGCCGAATCTGGATCGGTGCGCGCGGTGGCTTGGGTCTGCTTGAAAAAGATGATCGGCATCACGCAAAATCATTGGCAAAAACTCTGGGCTCCAGCGCGACGGTGATGGCACTCAACACCGACACCGATGGTCGGCTATGGGTGAGCACTGTCAATGGTTTGGCGTTATTGCGCACTGACGGCAACGCCATGTCATTGAAGGTTTTTTCCGGCCCGCAGGGAATTTCTGCGCAGACGTACTTCAGTGCCATCGACGACACACGCGGCAATTTGTGGCTGTGTTCCAATCGCGGTATTTTCAAAGTGGCGAAATCACAGCTCGATGAGGTGATGGCAGGCACGCGACCACGCGCGGAGCCTGTCGTTTTCGGGCGATCCGAAGGCATGACAACGGCACAATGCAACGGCTCATCTCAGCCAGCCGGCTGGCGGGCTGCAGATGGCCGCTTGTTTTTTCCGACCGCACTTGGCCTGGCTGTCGCTCAGCCCGGCCGTCAAGCCACTCGCGATCTGCGTGCGCCGCCGGTGCACATCAAATCGGTGCACGTTGATGTAGAGCTGTTGACAGCAAATGCGCAGGGCTTCGTGGAAGTGCCGCCGGGAAAGCATCGCATGGAAATTTCCTACGTGGGACTGAACTTGGCCGATCCGGAAAAGGTGCGCTATCGCTACCAGTTGGCGGGTTTTGATCGTGACTGGGTCGATGCGGGCCGCGAAGCGAAAGCGGTCTACACCAATGTCGGTCCGGGCAAATATGCGTTTCGCGTGCTTGCGGCCCTTGAGGGAGGCCCCTGGAGCGATCCCGGTGCGGTATTAAATTTGGAAAAGCAGCCACACCTGTACGAGACCATCTGGTTTCGCGTCATTTTTGTATTGGCGCTGATTATGATTGTATTTTTAATTTATCGTGGTCGCATCGCACAGCTTAACGCGCAGCAAATACGCTTGCGGGAGATGGTGGACGAGCGCACGCAGGATCTGGAGTCTGAAAAACAAAAGCTTGAATCCACCAATAAGGAAAAAGCGCGCTTGCTGGTGCAAGTTGCGGATGCAGCCAAGGCATATGAACGGCTGTCGAAAGAAGATGGGCTGACGGGATTGAATAACCGTCGCGAGCTTGATCGTATTCTGGCGCACGAATATGAACGCGCCGTGCGCAACGGTCGGCCACTCTCGGTTGCGTTGGCAGACCTGGATTTCTTCAAGAGGGTCAATGATCTGCATTCTCACGCGGTCGGTGATGAGGTGCTGCGCATCGTTGCCAATATCCTCGTGGAAGGCTGTCGCGGCATCGACATGGTTGGCCGCTATGGCGGTGAAGAATTCGTGCTGGTGCTGCCCGAAGCTGATGGTGAGGAAGCGAGGCAAATTTGCGAACGTTTGCGCGTGGCCATCGAGAGCGTTGATTGGGCAAGCAAAAATGCCGGCACGAAAGTCACGATGAGTTTTGGCCTGGCGACACTTTCCGGCGAGACCAGTCTTGAGCGTCTCGTGGCACAGGCTGATGCGAAATTGTATGAGGCCAAAGCGGGCGGACGGAATCGGGTTTGTGGATAGGGTGATTCGCGTATTATTTTGTAAACTCTAGGATTGGCGGGCATTACAGGCTGAAAATGGTCTGAGAGTCCCACCAGCGCTAGAGTTTAATAAACGATCCCTGTTTGCCAACCGCCCCTTTAGTGTCGGCATCCTGCGCACCCACCGTTTGTTTTGTAAGCATGCCCGCCAGCCTGGTCGCATTCCTTGCGACCATCGCGTAAATCGACAGCTGCGGATTGGCACCAATGGAAGTCGGGAAAGTAGAGCCGTCGAATACCCAGAGATTTTCCAACTGGTGATGTCGGCCATCGCCGCGGATCACTGACGTGCGCGCATCAGCACCCATGTTGCAGCCACCCATCACGTGTGCGCTGGCCACGCGGGTGCGCAGGGTTTGCATCGGCATTGATGCAATCGCACGTTTGGCGTCATTCCAGTGGCGATATGGCTTGGCATCTTCATGCAGCGGCATGACAATTTTTGCCCCCGCCGCGAATTGAATTTCGGCCATGACCAGCAATGAATGGCGGATGCCATCCCACACATAATCGCTAATGCGGTAATCGAGCAGGGCGCTGCCATTGGATCGAACTGCCACTTGGCCGCCGCTGCTTTGTGGATGGAAACCGTCGCGCATGAGTGCAATCGCAACGTGCATGTGCGGCAGCCGCGTCATCCACATCGAATGATCAATGCCAAAGCCCTGCAACGTGATGCCGGCCAAAATCGGGTGGATAGGCGGCGCTTCGAGCTTGAAGCCGATCGGCCCATCGAGTGGCATGGTATCGAGAAAGTGGTCCGAGTAAATCGTCTGCGGCGCGCCCGAATATCCGTCCACCTTTTTATCCATGATGGCCGCACTCACGGGCGACGGATGCAGGAAGGTGCGTTTACCCAGCGTGCCATGTGGATCGGGCAATCTGGAGCGCAGCATCAGCCCCGGATTGTTGATACCACCACCGGCGAGCACATAGTGTTTCGCCTTGACAAAAATCCGGTGCGGCCCGGCAACAGTGTTGACACCGACACTATCCACCGCCATGCCCGACGCGACGAGGCTGGTGATCTGACCATAGCGGGAAGATAATTTTTCCACTCGCGCTGAATGGATCAACGACATGCCACGATCAAGTGCATCGGGAATGGTGGTCACGAGCATTGACTGCTTGGCGTTGGTAGGGCAACCCATGCCGCAATAGCCTAAATTCCAGCAGGCTTTGACGTTACGGCGAATGGCCGCAGCGGGGATGCCGAGTTTCTCGCAGCCACGGCGGAGTATCTCGTTGTTCTCGTTCGGTGCCACCGGCCACGGCGCAATATTGAGCCTGGCTTCCATTTTTTCGAACCACGGTGTTAGTTTTGCATCGGTGTAATCCTTCAGCCCCCAAACCTGTTCCCAATGCTTGAGCGTTGCCGGTGGCGTCCGGAAGCTCGATGTCCAGTTCACCGTGGTGGACCCGCCGACGGCACGTCCCTGCAAAATGGTGATGCCTTTGTCCTTGGTTTGCCGCCCGGCTGATTCCTGATAAAGCAAGGGATATGCATCGCGCTCGCGCATCCGGAAATCACTAGAGCTTTTGAATGGGCCTTCTTCAATCATCACTACCTTCAGCCCCGCCTGTGTCAGCATTTCCGCCGCTGTGCCGCCACCCGCACCGGAGCCAACGATGACGACATCGCATTCAATGCTGATGTCGCCTGTCATGCGCGTGCCGTCGATCACTTTCCAGCCACGCGTGCGATCCGCGAGGGCCAGTTTGATCGGGTCCTGAATGATGGATTCGCTCACAGCAAGCCCAGCTCTTTTGCGAACGGCGGCCCGTCATAGTTGATCTTGCCCCACGACAGGGGATTACCGTACCAGCACGCGACGATCACACGGGCCAGTGCCTGATAGCCCTGCTGCAATAGCGCAAAACGGCTTTGCCGCCAGTTATTCAGAAAGTGGGTGACATCGTCCTCGGAGGCTTCACTCCAGGGTTTGGAGACGCCCGCAACGAAGCGCCGCGTGGGGCCAAACGTCAACAGACTGAGTAATTCCTCCACCTCTTTTTGCACCGCCGGCGACAAGCCCGCCACGGTACGGTCAAACGCCTCGACGACTTCATTAATGGCGACCAATTTTGCCGTAGGTTCATCGGGCAGCGCGCCCTTGAGGACAGCACCTGCAAGTGCCGCAATGCAAACCGCATCCTTATTAGCGATTTTTTTCAAGTCCAGCGAACCCGGTTGATCGGATTGCGCAAACACCTCGCGATCAAGCATCCGCGCGGTCAACAGCACGCACGCACTGGCCACGCCAACCTTCATGAACGTGCGACGGCTGGCCTTCATGCTATTTGAGTAAAAACTTGATCATGGATTCAAAGCGCTTGCCGTAGGGCGGCTTGAACATCGACAAGCCATTCAGCGCGGGCTGATGGTAGATCGGCTTCAGCTTGGAAAAGGTATCAAATCCAAACTTGCCGTGATAAGAACCCATGCCAGACGGGCCAACGCCACCGAAGGGAAGTTGATCCTGCGAAACATGCAGGAGCGCATCGTTTATCGTCACGCCACCTGCAACGGTTTCATTGAGCACGCGCTGGATATGGTCGTCAAAATTGCCAAAATAATAAAGTGCCAGCGGTCGCGGACGGGCGTTGACGTAGGCAATTGCCTGATCGAGATTGTCATACGGCACCAGCGGCAATATTGGGCCAAATATTTCCTCAATCATCACGCGCATATCGTCGTTGACGTTGGCGAGGAGCGTGGGTGCAATTTTTTGCGTGCCTTCCAATGATTCGTTGGCCGGCGAAATCGGCAGCACCATCGCGCCGCGCGCGGCGGCATCATCGAGATAGCCTTTGAGCCGCTCAATATGGCGCTGACTGACGATGCTGGTGTAGTCGGGGTTTTTAGCCAGCGTTGGATAGAGCCGCGCGACCACCGCTTGGGCCGCCTTCGCAAATGCCTGCTCCTGCGCGCGAGGCAGCAGGACGTAATCGGGCGCGATACAGGTTTGGCCGGCGTTGAGGCATTTGCCGAACAGGATTTTTTCAGCAGCTTCATCGATCTTGCATTCCGGGCCAACGATCGCGGGCGATTTGCCACCGAGTTCGAGTGTGACCGGCGTAAGATTTTCTGCCGCCGCTCGCATCACATGTTTGCCCACTTCGGTGGAACCGGTAAAGAGCAAATGATCAAACGGCAACGCCGAAAATTCGCGCGCCACATCAGCGCCACCATTGATAACGCAGACATGATCGGGTGAAAAATATTTGCTGATCAGTTGCGCAAACAGTGCGCCAGTCTTCGGGGTGAATTCGCTCATCTTGATGATGACGCGGTTGCCTGCTGCCAGCGCACCGGCCAACGGGGTGACCGCCAGGAAAACCGGGTAATTCCACGGCACGATGATGCCAATAACCCCCAGCGGCTGCGGTCGCAGCTCGGTGCGCGCGGGCAGAAACCACATTGAGGCCCAGGCGCGCTTTGGTTTCATCCATGATTTCACGTGTCGTTTGGCATCAGTCACTGCCGACCGCGCCGGAAAAATTTCCAGCAGTTGTGTTTCGTGGACGGAACGGTTGCCGAAATCGGCGCTGATGGCGGCAGTGATTTCAGTCACGTTCTCGGTCAACAGGCGTTCAAGTTGCACTAAAGCATCGCGTCGAGATTGCAGGTTTGGCATGCGCGCTGAAGTGTACGCATTTTGCGCACGCGAAAAGACATCGCGCAATGCAGCGGAAATGTTGATGCCGGGTTCGCCAAGATTCATATGTTCCGGGAAATATAAGGTCGGGATTGGTCGTTAGAATACCAGTGAACTTTTAGTTATCAATATCTGGTTTAGATTGAATGCTCTAGGAAGCTCCGATTTATTCCCCGCGAGGACGCGCGCCTTGGTTTGGGATGGACTGCAAGGCGCAAACCGGAGCCATAGCACCGCTATGGCGAGGATTTGCAACGCCGCAGACCGCCCTTAGCCAAGGATGCGCGTCCCGCGAGGGGATAAATCGGCGCTTCCCCAATCTATTGCACTGCACCATCGGGCAGCAACCAATGAAAAACAATAATGCTTGAGCGTCTGAAAAAACTTCAACAATTGCGTGGCGCAGAGGCCACAGCACTCAGCCGCGATGCCGGTTTTGTTGCGCGCCTGAAGGCCGTTAAAGCCTGGCAGCAAAAGCGCCTCGCACGCACTTACGCCGACCTCACCGCTGATGCCCGCTATGCGCCCGCGATCACATTTTTTCTGGACGAGCTATACGGTATCAAGGATTCCACCATTCGCGACCGCGATCTGGCACGCATGGTGCCCACCATCAAACGCTTGTTGCCCAAGTTTGCATACGATGCGGTCAACAAAGCGCTTGAGCTCGATGTGCTGGCTGAAGAGTTTGATCAGGCGCTGACCACTGCGCTGGGCAAGGAACCGCTCACCGAGTCAAGTTATCTGAAGGCGTTTCGTGCGGTGGGGCGGCTGGATGATCGTTTGCACCAGATCGCTCTCATGGGTGCGGTAGGCGAGGGGCTTGATCGCATGGTAAAAAAGCCGCTGATTTTTTCCACGCTAAAAATGTTGCGCGCACCGGCGCAACTGGCGGGCCTGGGTGAAATGCAAAAATTTCTTGAAGCCGGATTCACGGCGTTTCGGCACATGAATGGCGCCGATTATTTTTTGGCGACCATCGCATCGCGGGAAACAACATTGATCGAACGGATCATGAAAGGTGAAGCCAATCCATTTTCCGTCATTGATGATTGGACTGCCGACGCCGGGATTGAGCGTCGCTAAGGCTATTTTTCTTTGTCGTGGGCTTCGGGGTGGCCTTCGCCGCGACGACTGTTTTGGCAGGTTTGACTGCAGTTTTCGCTACGGTCTTCGGCGCAGGTGTAGCGGCAGCGTCCTTCAATACTTTGTCCAATTGCTCATGCACCGATTTCTCAATCGGTCCTTTCATCATCTTCAGCATAAAACCAAGTGTCACGTCGAGCTTCAATTCGCTTTCCGAGACCGCGAGAATGCCGGTCACCCCCGGCCGTGAGAAGTTCATCGTGTTACCACTCCAGC
>JAYURJ010000170.1:0-3718 GCA_043756275.1 Betaproteobacteria bacterium
ATCATCGAAGTACGCAGGCACCGTAATCACCGCGCCGACCAACTCACCAGCCAAGGCCTCTTCGGCATGCACCCGCAGCACTTTCAGAATCTCAGCCGACACATCGACAGGCGACTTCACCCCAGCAACCGTATCGATTTTCACCATGCCGGGCGCATCGATAAATTTGTAAGGCAGCGTACCGTATTTGGCGACATCGGCCATGCCGCGTCCCATAAATCGTTTGACCGAAACAATCGTATTCGCTGGATCATCGGCTTGCTCGGATTTTGGCTTCGCGCCGACTTCACAATGACCATCGATAAAGTAGCGCACCACGGACGGCGTGAGCTTGTCGCCGTCGTGATTCAACAATACTTCAGCCACACCGCTCTTGACGGTGGCAACGAGAGAATTGGTGGTGCCCAGATCGATACCGACCGCAAGCCGGTGTTGGTGCGGCGCGGTCGATTCCCCGGGTTCAGCGATTTGTAGCAGGGCCATTACGAGTCAATTTCTTCTGCGGCGATATCGATTTCCTCGCCTAATTTTTCGAGAAAGCGTAATTTGCGCACCGTTTCGCGTGCGTCAGCCATGGATGTTGTGTGCGCTAGTTGTTCAGTGAGCTTCGCAAAAAGCAGCTTCTCTTCGCCACGTTTATCTGCCGCGAGTTGATCAAGTTTTGCTTCGTCTTTTGATGCCTTGGCCTCGACGACTGCCTCGCGCCATTCCATTTGTTGCATCAGAAATTCCAGCGGCATGGCGGTGTTGCGTTCTTCTTCAGTATCAATGCCATTGAGATGCAAGAGATAGCGGCCACGATTGAGTGGCGATTTCAGCGTGCGGTAGGCGCCATTGGCCTGCGTTGCCCACTGCGCGGCGAGGCGCTTTTCGGCGTCAGACGCGGTGGCAAAACGATCCGGATGCACTTCACGTTGCACTTCGCGATAGGCGATATCCAGCGCAGCGACATCAATCGTAAACTTGGGCGCGATGCCGAACAGCTCGAAATGGTTTTTAGAGAAATCTGGATTCATCACATAGGGGCGCACTTTGCGCCGCCCCGCTCACCGGCCCTCGTCCGCAAAGGGAGAGGGAGTTAGTCAGACGTTAAACGACTCGCCACAGCCGCACGTATCTTTTTCTTTCGGGTTGTTGAATTTGAAGCCTTCGTTTAACCCCTCTCGGACAAAATCGAGCTCTGTGCCGTCGATATAAACGAGGCTCTTCGGGTCAACAAAAACCTTGACACCATTCGACTCGAACGTCTGATCGTCAGCGGTTGCCGTGTCAACGAATTCAATTTTGTACGCCATACCGGAGCAACCCGTGGTACGCACACCAAAACGCAAGCCGATGCCCTTGCCGCGCTTGGTCAAATAGTTTTGAACGTGGGTTGCGGCACGCTCAGTCAATGTGATCGACATGGTTGGCCTTTCGCCTCTGCTTTAATCAGCCGCTTGTTTAAGTAGCGCAGCATGTTTGGATTTGTAATCCGCAATCGCGGCCTTGATCGCATCTTCCGCCAAAATAGAGCAATGAATTTTCACGGGCGGCAATGCCAATTCTTCAGCGATCTGCGTGTTCTTAATCTGGCCAGCCTCATCGATTGTTTTACCCTTCACCCACTCGGTAACGAGTGAGCTGGAAGCAATCGCTGAACCACAACCGTAGGTCTTGAACTTGGCATCCTGAATAATGCCGTCGGGACCCACCTTGATCTGCAGTTTCATCACATCGCCGCAGGCCGGTGCACCCACCATGCCGGTGGCGACCGTGTCGTCGTTTTTATCGAACGAGCCGACGTTGCGGGGATTTTCGTAGTGATCGATTACTTTTTCTGAATATGCCATGTTCGTTACTCCAGTTTAGGCAAGCGGGGTAGTCCACTCACCTGAACCCGCTGCCAATGAGCGGGGAATACTTTACTAATGTGCAGCCCACTGCACCTTGCTGATATCGACGCCATCTTTATGCATTTCCCACAGCGGCGACATATCGCGCAGCTTTTGAATGCGCTCATTCAGGAGTTTGATCGCAAAATCAATATCGGCTTCGGTCGTAAAGCGGCCGATGGAAAATCGAATCGAGCTATGCGCAAGCTCATCGTTGCGCCCCAGCGCACGCAGCACGTAGGACGGTTCAAGTGACGCCGAGGTGCAGGCCGATCCCGATGAGACGGCGAGTTCCTTGATGCCCATGATGAGCGATTCGCCTTCAACAAAATTGAAGCTCACGTTGAGGTTATGCGGCACCCGGCTGTCCATATCGCCATTGACATAAACCTCTTCCATGCCTTTGACACCAGCCAGCAATTTATCCCGCAGCATGCGAATGCGTTCGTTCTCTGTGGCCATTTCCAGCCGCGCAAGACGAAACGCTTCACCCATGCCGACGATCTGATGCGTGGCTAATGTGCCGGAACGGAAACCGCGTTCGTGCCCGCCACCGTGCATCTGTGCTTCCAGGCGAATACGTGGCTTGCGACGCACATACAGCGCACCCATGCCTTTGGGGCCGTAAGTTTTGTGTGCCGAAAAACTCATCAAATCCACTTTAAGCGTTTGCAAATCGATGGGCACTTTGCCGGTTGCCTGCGCGCTGTCGACGTGAAAAATAATGCCGCGCTGGCGACAGATTTCGCCGATTTCCGCAATCGGCTGGATCACGCCAATTTCATTGTTCACCATCATCACGGAAACCAAAATCGTGTCGGCGCGCAACGCTGCTTTGAACGCTTCCATGTCGATGAGACCATCGGTCTTGACATCTAAATAGGTGGCCTCAAATCCCTGACGTTCTAATTCACGAACTGTATCCAGCGTGGCCTTGTGCTCGGTTTTAATCGTGATGACGTGCTTACCTTTGGTCTGATAAAAGTTGGCCGCACCCTTCAACGCTAGATTGATCGACTCAGTCGCACCTGACGTCCAGACGATTTCCTTCGCGTCGCAATTCACCAGCTTTGCGACTTCCTCACGCGCATTTTCAACTGCCACTTCCGATGTCCAGCCATAGCTGTGACTGCGCGAGGCGGGATTGCCAAAATTCTCGGTCAAAAACGGGATCATTTTGGCGGCCACGCGCGGGTCAACCGGAGTGGTGGCGGAGTAATCGAGGTAGATAGGTTGTTTCATGACGTTCGTCGCGTTTGTCGTTATCGTATTAGGGTTGAGAAATAATTTTCAAGTTTCGCGCAGCACTAGATTGCAACGATGGGCGTGGTGCGCGCATCAGCACGGCTGCGGCTCTTCAATGGTTTGCTCACGCGCATCTTGAGCAAACTCGCCGGCCCGCTCATCGGTTGGGTGCTCTGTTTCTGTACAAGCTTCGCCAGCGTGATGCCAGCCAAAAAATTAACGACCGTCGTATTCAAATTTTCCCAGAGATCGTGCGTCATGCAGCGGCGGTCACCCAGACAATTGTCACGGCCTTCGCACTGGCGCGAATCGATCGGCTCTTCAACCGCAATGATGATGTCAGCGACCGTCAATTGATCCAGCGGACGGGCAAGATTGTAGCCACCGCCCGGACCGCGCACGCTTTCAACAAGACTGCCGCGCCGTAATTTGCCAAATAACTGCTCAAGATAGGAGAGCGAAATTTTTTGCCGCTCGCTGATATTGGAGAGCGTCACCGGGCCATTCTGCGCGTGCAGAGCCAGATCGAGCATGGCGGTTACTGCAAAACGGCCTTTGGTGGTGAGTCTCATAATCCTTACATTCTATAATAACCTAGT
>JAYURJ010000171.1:0-10638 GCA_043756275.1 Betaproteobacteria bacterium
CGCCCACTCGACCACGGCTTCGATCTGGTCGTGCATTCGGTCACCAAATATTTGAACGGCCACTCCGACATGGTCGGTGGCATGGTGGTCGCACGCGAAAAAGGTGAACTCGCCGAGCGCCTCACGTACCTGCACAACGCCATCGGCAGCATCCTCGGTCCGTTCGATTCTTTCCTCGCCATGCGTGGCTTGAAGACATTGCATCTCAGAATGGAGCGACATTGCGAAAGTGCGCTCGCGATTGCGCAGTGGTTATCGACGCATCCGAAAGTGGAGAAAGTTTTTTACCCCGGTCTCGCGTCGCATCCGCAACACGCGCTCGCGAAGCAACAAATGAACGGCCCTTCGACAGGCTCAGGACAGGCTTACGGCGGCATGGTGACGCCGATTCTCAAAGGCAATCTCGACGACTCGCGACGTTTTCTTGAGCGCCTGAAAATTTTTGTTTGTGCGGAAAGTTTAGGCGGTGTGGAGAGTCTCGCCGAGCATCCCGCGATCATGACGCATGCGTCGATACCGGCGCATATTCGCAAGCAACTGGGGATTAGTGACAGCTTGGTAAGGCTGTCGGTGGGGGTTGAGGATCTTGCGGATTTGAAGGCGGATATTGGGCAGGCGTTGGGGTGACTTTGTGAAAGCCTAGGTCTGGCGCGGTGTTTGGCGGTATTTTGGCATAGGGAATGCGCCGACTCTTATGTTTGCTGAAATATTGAACTTATCCCATTATTGCGTTTACATGGAAGCACACCAAGACTACATCGCAGTTCGGAGAAACTACTTTGCTATGCTAATGGCGGCAAAGTTAATGTTGAATGACGACCATGCGCAGGACAAAATTTTTGTCCATCTGCAAGCCGCAGCGGGGTTCGATCCAAAAACAGACAAATCAAATCTGCGTGAACTCAGCTCGGGACTACTCACATGGGCTACGGAGCAGAGTCAAACAGACTACCAAGGAATCAGGAAAGCGTATCTGATTGCCTCTTGTAGTGCTCTTGAACATCTTGCGAAGAGTTGCTTTGCAGCTTGGGTCATGGATAGCAATAAATCGAGCAGCATTCGTCGAGAACAGGTCTTGAAAGACACCGATGATGCCTTCCAAAAATTGAAAGTACAGCGATGCGGTGGACACTTTCAGAAATTCCGTACTTTCGCTCTTCAAAAAATTCCATCTCAGCACGCAAGCACGTCGGAAGCATTTGCGGATGTTGACACTAAAAGCTTCGATGAAGCGTTTGAAGTGAGGAACCGGCTTGTTCACCACGCGGCAGAGCCCAATGAAAGACTTGCCAAGATATTTGATACGCCATCAGGGGTACCGCTCCAAATTACGCGACTACATGTGAAGCGCTACATGCTTGCAATGGACGCAATGGCCGATGCCATTGCGATTGTCGCGCCAACAAACGATATATAAATTCGACGATTAAAAGGGCCGTGTTCGAGAAATTTTCTAATCCTATCAGCCTCATTACCACCCCGCCACCCTCAACCGCTTCACCTTCGCAAAATCTCTACCATGCGCCACTAGCGCTTCGGCATCTAGCGGCTCCACTCGTCTCGCAACTTTGCGGCCACCGTGGTGCGGCCTTTGTCCCAAAAGCCTTTGCCAGTGCCAGCGAGTGCTGTGATGGGCAATTGTTTATTTGTGGGCGCGACTGAATCAGCAGGGATGACCGGCGCCACGATAGCTGGCTTTTGCTTGCGCCCTACTTCGGCATCTGTGACGTGGGGCTGTCTTTTTATGCGTCTCATGCAAAAACTGTATGAGCGTTGTTGAGTGATGTCAACAAAATCGTAAAGCTCCAGCATTGACGGGGCTGCTCGCGGGGTTTCACCCCGTCAGCCGCACCGGTGCTGGAGTTTCGTCAAATCCCCGCAACCGTCTTCGTAACGTAAAACCATTCGTTACCCGGTTCAGCCTGCGCGTCCGGAAACAAAATACAACCGTCGTCCTCGGCTAGCAAGCGCGTGCCGTCATGTCTGATGCCGATCAGATCGCCTTTGCTCAAACGGTCAAAACTCGCCCACACGCGGCTGAAGGTGTCGCCAACATTGTTTTTATCGTAGACCTCAACCATGCGCAGCGCTTCATATTTTTCCACTGGTTCAGGCGGCAATGATGATGAGAGGCCGAGGAATGCGAGTGTATTGAGAATGGCTCGATAACCAACTTCCGGCGAAGATGGATCATCGTGTGCGCCGCATTCGAGGGTGATCGCGTAGCCGCCGACGGAGCGCATGTATTCGGTGGTGCCAACGCCGTAGCGTGGATCGGTGTTGAGCGCAGCGGAGCGATCGCCAGTTGTAGCTTGATCACGGACTCGCCGCTCAACGCCTTTCGCGTAGGTGTTCAGCCAGCCATCGACAAATCGATGTACACCGAGGTGTTTGGCGAGCGCTCTTTCTTTGTCGAAATGCTTGAACGGCTGCAATGTGCCGGTGTTGTTTTCAGGGCCGAGCATAGCGAATGCGGGATTTTGCGCGCGCGTTGAATGGAGATCGAGCAGCACTTCGTGTGTCGCGAGCAGCGGACAAAGCCAGTTGGCGATGTGGTCTTCAAAATCGGCCGGCTGCGCGACCGGATAAAGATTGCGATTCAGGTTGCGGTCGCCCGCCCGCTCACCGCGCGCGTAAGCCAGTGGATTGGTGATAGGCACAAACGTGACGGATCCACTGACAATACTCAGCCGCTGTTGTTCGATATCATCGAGCACACGGTGAATTGCCTTGGTGCCGCAGGTCTCGTTGCCGTGCACGGCACCGGTCACGATGAGGCGCGGGCCGGGTTTTAGCCCCGACAGGTTGACAGATTTGAAATGCAAGTCCGCAAAAGGGTGGGCAGCGTCAGCCATTGTTGGGAAAAGTGGTGGGCCGTGATGGACTTGAACCATCGACCAAAGGATTATGAGTCCTCTGCTCTAACCAACTGAGCTAACGGCCCTTGAGTGAAAAAGGTGTGAGCATGATTATAGCGGGTCGGCTCGCTGACCTGTCATGAGTACAACGGGAAATACATGCATACTGACGCGATGTCGGCCCACTATCTCCACTCTCTGATGGCACCCTCCAGCGTGGCTGTGATTGGTGCTTCCGAACGCGAAGGGGCATTGGGGCGCTTTGTGTTCGAGAACATGCGCAGTAATGGTTTTCAAAGCGCGCATGAAGGCATCCTGTACCCGGTCAACCCCAAGTACCGCAGCGTGTTCGCGGAAAAGTGTTATCGCAGTGTTGGCGATTTGCCGACGGCACCTGATTTGATCGTAATTACCTCGCCCGCCGACTCAATTGCAGACATCCTGCACGACGCCGGGGCGATTGGTGTCAAGTACGCGGTGGTGTTGTCCGCGGGCTTTAGCGAAGCCGGCAAAGAGGGCCGTGCCCGCACCAAGCTTGTTCAGGCCGCGCTGGCGCGTCATGGCATGCGCATGATCGGCCCAAATTGCGTGGGCATCATGCGGCCCGCGATTGGCTTGAATGCGACCTTCGCCAATGCGGCTTGCAGGCCCGGCCCACTTGCGCTGATTTCGCAATCCGGTGCGGTGTGCACCGCGCTGCTGGATTGGGCGGCAACGACGGAGATCGGTTTTTCGAGCGTGGTGTCACTCGGTGGTGCACTCGATCTCGATTTTGGCGAGTTGCTTGATTACCTCGTTCAAGATGTGGAGACGAGAAGTATTTTGCTGTACATCGAAGGCATCCGCGATGCACGCGGTTTTCTTTCAGCCCTGCGTGCGGCAGCGCGTGTGAAGCCGGTGGTGGTGTTCAAGGCGGGCCGCCACAGCGAGGGCACCAAAGCCGTCACCAGCCATACCGGTGCGCTGGCAGGCAGTGATGCGGTGTTCGATGCCGCACTCGCGCGCTCAGGTGCGGTGCGCGTATCGAATTCACTGCAATTATTTGCCGCCGCGCGAATTCTGGCCAGTACCAAACGTCCGACCGGCGCGCGACTGGCCATTGTCACTAACGGTGGCGGCCCTGCCGTCGTGGCGGCCGATGTGGCAGTGGATAGCCATCTGGAGCTTGTCCGGCTCGCCAAAAGTACCATTGAGAGCTTGAACAAGGTCTTGCCGACACATTGGTCGGGGGCAAACCCGGTCGATATCATCGGCGATGCAACACCAGCGCGTTTTTCGGCCGCCATTGGCGCGGTGATGAATGATGAAAATGTGGATGCGGCGCTGGTCTTGTTTTGCCCGCAGCGCGTAACCACACCCGAGGCTGCGGCTGCGGCAATCATTGCGGTTGCCGAGCAACACGAGAAGCCGATCTTTACCGCGTTTCTTGGCGGCGCCTCGATCCTTCAGGCTCGCGCGATGCTGGAGAAGGCTGATATCGCCAACTTCATGACACCGGAAAATGCGGTGGAGGCGATGTCGTTTTTGGTGCGCTTCAAACGTCATCAGGCAATGCTGCTCGAATCGGTGCCGGCATTTACGGGCATGAATGCGCATGAGACGTCGCAAGCAATATCAGCAGCAACCGGCATCCGTGAAATTGCCGTGAATGAGGGGCGCACGTTGCTTACGGAAATTGAATCGAAATCGTTGCTTGCAGCATTTGGCCTGCCAGTACATCTGGGAAAAATTACCGCCAATAGCGAGGCGGCGCAGGCTGCGGCAAAAACGATGGGCTATCCGGTGGTGATGAAAATTCATTCGCCCGATATCACACACAAAACCGATGTCGGCGGCGTTCGCCTGAACCTTGTCAACACCAAGCAAGTCGGTCATGCATTCGACGACATGATGGAGCAGGTCAAGCGCACCAAACCTGCCGCTAAGATCATCGGTGTCAACATCCAGCCGATGCTGAAATTCGCACATCAGCGCGAGCTGCTGGTGGGGCTCAAACGCGACGCCGTGTTCGGGCCGGTGATTGCGTTCGGTGCGGGCGGGATTGCGGTGGAGGCGTTGCGCGATTTGGCGCTGGCGTTGCCACCGCTGAATCCCAGTCTGGCTGCAACGCTCATGGGATCGACGCGGATTCGTGATGTACTCAATGCCTATCGTGATGTACCCGCAATCGACGATGAGGCAGTCATTGATGTGTTGCAACGCGTTTCGATGATGGCTTGCCTGCTGCCGTGGATCGAAGAAATGGATTTGAACCCGGTGCTGGCACATCCAAAGGGTGCGACTGTGGTCGATGCGCGCGTTGTGATCAATCCCAAGCAACCGATCACAGATCAACGCTATCGCCACATGGCAATTTTCCCCTACCCGACAGAATTGGAGCGGGACGTTCGGCTAAAGGATGGCAGCAGGCTCATGTTGCGACCGATTCGTCCGGACGACGCAGAGCGGGAAAATGCGTTCGTGGCCGGCCTGTCAGATGCGTCGCGCTATTCGCGGTTTCAACATTCGGTGATTGCACTTTCACCGGAAATGATCGCGCGCTTTACGCAGGTTGATTATGATCGCGAGATGGCATTACTGTTGCTCGTGCCAGACACGCTTGAGATCATTGGCGTTGCGCGATATTTTCCAAATGTTGATCGCGTTAGCGCCGAATTTGCATGTGTCGTGGCGGATGCGTGGCAGGGTCGGGGCGTTGGCAGCATATTGATGAACGCATTGATTGATTGCGCACGCGCCGCTGGCTATGCATCGATGGACGGTACGGTGTTGTCTGCCAATGCGGGCATGCTGAAACTCGCCGAACGGCTCGGCTTTGTGGCCGAGCTGCGGAGCGATGCCAACCACACCGTCAACGTGGTGCTGGCGTTAAACCCCGAATGACGAACTGAATACAAAAGGTCGGCAATGCCGACCTTTTTTTCCTGCGTTTTCTATGCAAGCGCCCTGCGATTAGCTGTCGGTTTCAAGGAAGCTTTTGAGCTTCTCAGAACGTGAAGGATGACGAAGCTTCCGCAATGCCTTCGCCTCGATCTGGCGAATCCGTTCGCGCGTGACATCAAACTGCTTACCCACCTCTTCGAGCGTGTGATCGGTGTTCATCTCGATACCGAAGCGCATCCGCAATACCTTTGCCTCGCGCGGCGTCAGTGAATCGAGCACATCCTTGGTCACATCACGCAGCGACGTGTACTGGGCCGAATCGTCTGGTGCCAGCGTTTGGGTATCTTCAATGAAATCACCCAAATGCGAATCGTCGTCGTCGCCGATTGGCGTCTCCATCGAAATCGGCTCTTTGCTGATTTTCAAAATCTTTCTGATTTTGTCCTCGGGCATTTCCATTTTCTTGGCGAGCGTCGCCGGATCCGGCTCAAGTCCGGTCTCCTGCAAAATCTGCCGCGAAATGCGGTTCATCTTATTGATGGTCTCGATCATGTGCACCGGAATGCGGATCGTGCGGGCCTGATCGGCAATTGAGCGCGTGATGGCCTGACGGATCCACCAGGTGGCGTAGGTTGAAAATTTGTAGCCGCGACGATATTCGAACTTATCGACGGCTTTCATCAGACCGATGTTGCCCTCCTGAATCAAATCGAGGAATTGCAAACCGCGGTTGGTGTACTTCTTGGCAATCGAGATCACCAAACGCAGGTTGGCTTCAATCATCTCGCGCTTGGCACGGCGGGCCTTGGCCTCACCGGTGCTCATTTGCCGCGCGATTTCCTTCAAATCCTTGACCGGCAGACCAACTTCTTTTTGCAGGTTGATCAGATATTCCTGCTCTTCGATGATCGACGGCTTGAACTTTGCCAATGCTGCGGCGTAGCCTTTGCCATTGGTAATTTCGTCAGCGATCCATTTCAGGTTGGTCTCGTTGCCGGGAAACGACTTGATAAAGTGCGCGCGCGGCATGCTGGCGTTTTTCACACACAGCTCCTGAATGTGACGCTCGCGCTGACGCACTGAATCGACCAGCGAACGCAGGCCGTTACAAAGACGCTCCACCTGCTTGGCGGAGAAACGGATCTGCATCAATTCAGCAGAAATTTCTTCCTGCAAATCCTTGTATGCGCGTGAACGGTGGCCTTTCTCGGCAAGCACCTTGCGCATTTTCTTGAACAACTTGCGAATCGCGTTGAAGCGTGCCAGTGAATCCTGCTTCAGTTGCTCCAGATTGGCGGCCGCAATCGAGCCATCTTCGTCTTCTTCCTCTTCGATTTCTTCTTCGTCCATGTCGTCGTCGGACAGCTCAGCCTCGGCGACTTCATCTTCGTTCGGATCGACCAATCCATCGATGACTTCATCGATGCGCAACTCATCTTTCTCAACCATATCCGCAAGATTGAGGATGTCCTGAATCGTGGTCGGGCACGAGGAAATCGCATGAATCATGTGCTTCAGGCCGTCTTCGATACGCTTGGCGATTTCAATTTCGCCTTCACGCGTCAACAGCTCGACCGTGCCCATTTCACGCATGTACATACGCACTGGATCGGTGGTGCGGCCAAATTCGGAATCAACGGTGGAGAGCGCTTGTGCGGCCTCCTCGGCGGCATCTTCGTCGTCAGCGACCGTGGGCGCGGCTTCATTAAGCAGCAACGTTTCGGCATCAGGCGCTTCGTCGTACACCTGAATGCCCATTTCGTTGAAGGTGGTCGTGATCGCCTCAATCTGTTCGGCATCGACCATGTCTGGCAGGTGATCGTTGATTTCCGCGTACGTCAGGAAGCCCCGCTCTTTACCGAGCGTGATCAGGGTTTTCAGTCGCGTGCGTTGCACTTCGACATCGACGACCTTGGCCTCGGCTTTAAGGGCCTTGAAATTGGGGAATGGAAATTCGTCAGAGTCGCGTGCGCTTTTGGGTTTGCGTGCCATATCAAAGCTTCCGTTGCCGCAGCCGACAAGCGCCACGGGGATCAATAGGGAGTACAGCGAGAGTAATGCAGGGGAACCCTCGATTATATCGAAAACTGATGGTTTTTGATAGCTTGTCGCGGGCGATTGCGCAGGTGATCTACGCATTTTCCGTGCCGGATCGACCGCTCAGCCAATAACGGCCGAGGCTCAATGGATATGTGACCGAAACGCCTCAATCCAAGGGGAAAACGCGCGAATGGATAAAATGATGTGGGTCGCCATTCGGCGTTGGTTTCCAGCCATTTTCAGCCTGCGAACCGCACCAGTGCTTGACTTAGAGCTTGTCCGTAAATAGGCCGGTAAAGGCTGGCGAGGTGATTGGGGTGCTGGGCTAGACGCAAACCGCAAGGATAGCAACGCTATCGTGAGGATTTGCAACAACGCCCGACGCCCGAAGCGCCCGCCATGCCGACCCGGACTGCTTACGGACAAGCTCTTAGCCTAATCCCATTTCTTGCGCGCGTTTCTGCTGCTCACGCTTCTTCCGTTCGGCAATCGCTACTTCCCGCAGCTTGGCAAGCGCTCCATCAAACTCCGCATCCAGATCAAAATCGGGCTTGTTGGCATCGAGGTCCGTGAGCAAAGGTTGGAGCACGGCCCGGTTGATTTCCGCGTCATCTTCCGACCCGCGAAAATGCTCCATGAGTTGCGCTTGCGTCACTTCAAAATCGTGGTCCCGAATATACGCGGCGACGCGGCAAGCGCTGCCAACAGAAGATTCATCATGTTCATCCGCCACGACATCAAAACGTCCGGCAAGCGCTGGTTTTAACAGCATCCGCGCAATCAACTGCGCACTCGGACCGGCGGGTGCGGTTTTGCGTCGCGGCGCAGGCGCGCCGGGCTCGGGACCGCGCGACTTCCATTTTCCGAAATTACCTTTGCCGCTGGCGCTTTTGTTGGTCGACGGGATTTCACCACGCGGATGAGCCGCGCCGTCGGGACCACTTGAAGATGCGTTGTTCCCTGCTGCAACGGGAATCAAACGCTGAATTTCGACGACGCCCAGACCGACAATATCGGCGAGCTTTCGCTGCAACATGAGACTCAGTGCCGGAGCAGTAATTTGCGAGAGCAGCGGCTTGGCCAGCATCAACAAGCGCGTCCGGCCTTCCTCGTTGGCCAAATCAACTTGCGCAGAAAGTTCGTCAAACAGGAACGACGACAGGTGCTTGGCTTGTTTGAGTTCCTCAAGAAATGCATCCCTGCCGAGGCGTCGAACGAACGTGTCGGGATCATCTTCCTGCGGCAAAAACAGAAAACGCACGTCTTTGCCATCGACAAGCACCGGCAGCGATTGCTCGAGCGCCCGCCAGGCGGCGCGCTGCCCGGCTTTGTCGCCATCAAAACAAAATACCAGGTTGTCAGCCATGCGCAGCAATTTTTGTACATGCGTGGGCGTGGTTGCAGTACCGAGTGTGGCGACCACATTTTCCACGCCATTTTGTGCCAGCGCGACAACATCCATGTAGCCTTCGACAACGATGGCTGTCTGCGTGTCGCGAATGGCGCGCCGTGCATGAAAGAGACCGTAGAGTTCTCGGCCTTTTTCAAATAAAGGTGTCTCTGGTGAATTCAGATATTTTGGTTCGCCTTTACCGATTATTCGGCCACCGAAACCAATGACATTGCCGCGCTGGTCAAGGATGGGAAACATGACGCGATCCCGAAAGCGGTCGTAGCGTTTGCCTTCATCGTTGTCGATCACCAGACCGCATTCGGCCAGCGTTGAGGTGGTGTAATCGTCAACGGCTGCCTTCAATCCCTGCCAGTCGTCCGGCGCATAGCCAAGCCCGAATTTGGCGGCGATCTCGCCGGTGAGCCCGCGACTCTTGAAGTATTCAATTGCCTTCGGCGTGTTTTTTAGCTCATGCCGATAAAAATTCATCGCGGCCAGCATCACTTCTGTGAGGGTCGCGGCGACCTGAGCGCGCTCAATTGACTCCTCGCGATTGGCTTCTACTGGCAGCGTCATCCCGATGCCTTCGGCAAGTTCTTTCACGGCATCACGAAACCCCATGCCGCTGTATTCCATCATGAAAGAAATGGCGGTGCCGTGAACCCCACAGCCGAAGCAGTGATAAAACTGCTTGGTCGGTGACACTGAAAACGAAGGGGACTTTTCGTTATGAAACGGGCAACAGGCCGAGTAATTTTGTCCCGACTTCTTCAGCTTGACGTGCTTGTCGATGACATCAACGATGTCGACGCGAGCAAGCAACTGCTGGATGAAGTCTTGCGGAATCATTGAAGAATTATAGGCCGGGGAAAGACGGGGGCCTGCAATACCAGTTCAACCGAGACGTGTTTTCACCAAGCCTGACAATTTAGCCATATCCGCGCGTCCGGCCACCTTGGGTCTGAGCGCGTTCATTACCTTGCCCATATCCTTGGCGGACGAAGCACCGGTTTCAACGATGACGGCATCGAGAATCTCCATGACCTCAGCCTCGCTAAGTTGTTGCGGCATGTACGCCGACAAAACGCCGACTTCGAATTCTTCCTTCACGACCAGATCGAGGCGATTCCCGGCCGTGAATTGTGTGATGGAGTCTTTGCGTTGCTTAAGCATTTTTTCGATGATCGTCAACACCATGTCATCGGTCAGCACGACACGCTCATCAACCTCTTTTTGCTTCAGGGCTGACTGCAACAGGCGGATGGCACCAAGTTTTTCGGGCTCGCGCGCTCTCATCGCCGCCTTCATGTCTTCATTAACTTTTTCACGTAATGTCATTTCGCATCTCCACAAATAAAAAAGGCAGGCGACGTATGTCACCTGCCTCAATAAATTCGATACAACCTTAAATTTAGTAGAGCTTCGGCGGCAGCATCTGGCTGCGCAGACGCTTGAAGCGACGCT
>JAYURJ010000172.1:0-3715 GCA_043756275.1 Betaproteobacteria bacterium
AATATGCATATCTTTATAAGTCGATTAGCCAATAAAAGCAATGGCTTGGGCTATTTATTTACAAATTTACTTTAGAAGAGCGCCTCAATGATATTCGGCGGGCGCGGGAAGCCGCTAAGGAGCTGTAAGTCGAACGCCATCCTGAACAGCGCCAAACGAGCGGACGTAAGGTCGAAACTTGCTAACGCGCGCGGGCAAATTGCCAAGTTCAGTAGCACCTTCTGACGGGCCTTCAAAATCACCGTACAACACGCTCACGCGCTCGTTGACAGAATTTCCGGTCGGATAGAGCATGATCAGTTCAGGGTTGATCTCACGGCTCGCGGTGCGCAGGTAAGATTGGATGGCCGATTGCTCGCGTTGATCAGCGTTCATCAATTGAATCGTGTAACGGTTTTTAGGTAATGCCGCAACGCGAGCCTTGTCTGTTGCCAAACGATTGCCGAGCCAGTCTGCATCTGTTGATGCGATTGGATTGGTCGGCGCGGTTGCGGCAGGCGTCGTTGTATTGGGCGCTGCTGGCGTCCGTGTGGAAACGGTGTTTGCATTTGCCACATTTGTCGCAGAGGCTGTCTCAGTTGCTGACAGTGGTGCAGGTGCAGCAGATTTCTCCACTTGCTGCGCCGTGCCTGCTGCTGCCACAGGATCCGCAATCTTGGTGATTTTCTGACTCGTGGCCTCCGGTGGTTTGATGGCGCCGACTGGTGCGTTCGTGGCCGAATCGGAGACGTTTGCGGCAAACATTGAGTAACGACCCGCGGCGAAACCCATCAGCGCGCCTGCTAACAATGACGCGCCAATCACGAGGCCAATTTTTTTCTGGTTGGATTTTGGTGTGGGAAGTACGATTTGCGTATCGGTGATCGCTGCGCGCACGTGATCTGGGGTGATCGTATGTGTGCCTGCGGCGTAGGCCGCAAGCAAAGTTTTGTCGGCATAGATATTAATGCGCCTGGTCAGTCCCTCAGACGCTTCCGTGATGAGTTTCAATGCTTCAGGGCTGAACAGATCGGGGCCGCGATAGCCCGCAGCACGCAGACGAAAACTCAGATAGTCCTTAATGTCCCGCGCAGGCAAGGGCAGTAGATTGAAGCTGTGCGTAATGCGTTCTTTAAGCTGGCGAATGTTGGGCATCGAGAGATGCTGATCCAATTCTGGTTGGCCAAACAGAACGATCTGGATCAGTTTTTCGTGACTTGTTTCGAGATTGGACAACAGCCGAATCTGATCCAGCGTCTCGACCGGCATTGCATGCGCTTCGTCGATCAGCGCCACGACGCGCTTGCCGCTTCCATAGATCTCAATGAGCCTGCCCTGCAAGGCGCGAATCAACTTGGTGATGTTGACGCCATCTGTTTCCACGCCAAGATCACTTGCAACAGTGGCGAGCAATTCGTCTGGCGATAGTGATGGCACGGCAAAATAAATAGTCTCGACAGATTTCGGCAGGCGCTCCATCAGCACCCGGCATAACATGGTCTTGCCCGACCCTACTTCGCCGGTGACTTTTACAATTCCCTCGCCACTGCTGATGGCATAAATCAAGGCTTCAAGCGTTTCACCCCGATTGGCACCGGCAAAAAAGAATTCAGTGTGGGGCGTGATTTTGAATGGGGCTTCGCGAAGTCCAAAATGTTCCAGGTACATCGTCATGAATGGTGATTTCCGCTGTAGGTCGTAAAACGTGCAAAGTGTAGCACTGCTAGGAAGCGGTCTTGTCCGTGCCTGGCCGCAACGCCTCAAGTCTGCTGTAAAGAGTTGACCGGGATACCCCCAGCACTCTTGCTGCTTGCGACATATTTCCCCGGGACAATTCAATGGCCGCATCAATGTACTTCAGCTCCACTGTGGCCAGCACTTGATCGAGGTTAAATGTCGGATTGCTTTCGATTTCACGTCGTGGGTCGAAACCATCGCCGTCTGGCTGCACCGACGCATACATTTCAGCTTCCGGGAGTTCGAACTCGGTATCCAATTCGGCTTTACCGACCGTGTAGCCCGCGTATTTCGCAGTCAGCCGAATGACGATGTTTTTCAACTCGCGCACGTTTCCGGGAAAAGCATAGCGCTCCCATGATCGGCGTGCATCTTCATCAAGTGTGAACGGCTGCGTTTGGTGCTTGAGCGCGTATTGGACACGAAAGTGCTCCATCAGCTTTAGTTTATCGCCGCCCAATTGCCGCAAAGGTGGGACGAGCAACGAAAAAACTGACAGCCGATGATATAGATCAGCGCGGAATCGTCCAGCTTTGACTTCAGCGCGTAAGTCACGATTGGTGGCGGCCACGATGCGCGCTTTTGAGTGCCTTGTATGGGTATCGCCCACGCGTTGAAATTCGCCGTTCTCGAGCACGCGCAAGAGTTTGGGCTGCAAATCGAGCGGAAGTTCGCCAATTTCATCAAGGAAAAGCGTACCGTCACCGGCATCCTCAAAATAACCGGCCTTGTTCGCGACCGCACCCGTAAAAGCACCTTTGACATATCCAAATAAAGTAGGCTCAACCAGATTTGTCGAGATCGCCCCACAGTTGAGCGCCAGAAAAGGCAACTTTGCGCGTGGGCTTAAATAATGCAGCGCCGCCGCGACCCGCTCTTTTCCGCTGCCTGACTCCCCCTCAATGAGTGCCGGAAATGTGGACGAGGCGTACAGATCGATTTGGCTCCTTAAGTTTCGCATTGGCGGGCTGTCGCCAATGAGGTTGTGCACGATATCTTCCGGGCTCGACAATATTTCTTCGTCATCGGTATTGAGCGCGGCGAAGAGAAGTTTACTCAGGTGACCCGGATCGCAAGGTTTAGGCACCAACTCAACGGCACCCAACGCGCGGGCGCGCCTCGCGTTGGAATCCTCATTTTGTCCGGACAGCACAAGGATCCGTATGCTTTGCGACCACGCAAGAAGATCACCCAGCAGTTTGAATCCCTCGGTGGGCAAATGCGGTAACGGCGGCAGGCCCAGGTCGATGAGGGCAATTCGAGGGTGAAAATCACCGTCTTTGAGAAGCGCCATCGCGTCAGTGCGGTTTTCGCGCACACGCACATCAAAATCGTCGGAGAGCATAAATGCCAGGCTTTCCCCGATCAGCGGATCATCATCGACGATAAGAAGTGAGGGTTTCAAGGCCATTGACAGTCAGGTGTGTTTATCCGGCGTTTACCCATATTGCATGGAGCACTGTCACGATTATAGGGACGAGGCAGGCGTTGGGACAGCAGAGTTTAGCGAACTCCTGAGCGCGGCGCGGGCCGGAAGTGTCGATTAACGTTGCTTTGAAGGGCATGCATCAACGTTTTGGCCAATGGGAGGCATCGCCACAACGAGAATCAGCATCGCGGATGATAAAATAGAGCCAATAGTCGCTTTGCTGCTGCATCCCTTCCCACCATAACGAATCAAAATCTTGTCTTCCTCCCCTCCCCAATCATTCGTTGAAATCGACAATGTCGATTTTTCCTATGGTAAGCGCGCCATATTAAAAGGCATCAGCCTGAACGTACCCAAGGGCAAAGTAGTTGCCATCATGGGCGGCTCTGGCTGCGGCAAGACGACGTTGCTGCGCCTGATCGGCGGGCAATTGGCCCCCTCGAAAGGGATGGTGCGTGTCGATGGCCAGAATATTGCCTTGCTTGACCGGGAAGGTATGTACGAAATGCGGCGCAAGATGGGCATGTTGTTCCAGTTTGGTGCTCTGTTCACGGATATGACTGTATTCGA
>JAYURJ010000173.1:0-33989 GCA_043756275.1 Betaproteobacteria bacterium
TGTGACTGGCACCAAACTGGTGGTAAAGAAAACGGCCAAAATCAAATCCTACAAAGACTTGAAGGGCAAAACTGTTGTCGTCACACAGGGCACCACCAATGAGCGCACCATCAAAGCGCTGTCGGATAAAGAAAACCTGAACATCAAATTCCTGAACGCCAAGGATCATGCTGAATCGTTCCTGACGGTTGAATCCGGTCGTGCGGCTGCGTTTGCGATGGACGATGTGTTGCTTTACGGCCTGATCGCCAAAGCGAAGAAGCCAAAAGACTTTGACGTGGTCGGCGATTACCTCTCGTACGATCCGTACGGCATCATGTTCAGAAAGAACGATGCTGACTTCGCAATCATCGCCAACCGCGCGCTCGCCGCACTGATGCGCTCCGGCGAAATCAACAAGATTTACGACAAGTGGTTTATCGGCAAACTGCCATCGGGCGAAACCATTGGCATGCCAATGAGCCCGCTTCTGAAGGTCGGCTTTCAGCTCCAGGCGCTTCCGGAGTAAGTTAGTCAGGCAAGGGGAATCGAGAAATCGATTCCCCTTTTTCATTGAGGACGAACAATCGCGCAAGTTCGTCCGCTCATTTAATTGGGCGAGCTATTCAATTGCCTCATGAAGATAGTGCGCGGTAAAAAGTAACGGGTCGATCACAAATATCGCGATTACAAGCGCGGCGGGTTGCGCATTGTGGTGCGATGGGAGCGCAACATGGATTTCAAATTTCTGCTGGAGCAAGCGCCATCCGGCGGCATGACCTACCTCGGCTGGATGATGTCGGGCTTGATGTGGACGATGCTGGTGTCCATAGCCGCCTGGGTTATCGCGTTTGTGCTGGGTTCGATCATCGGCGTGCTGCGCACCGTTCCGCTGAGAATCCCGCGCCTGATCGCCACCACATACGTAGAGATTTTCAGGAACATCCCTTTGCTGGTGCAGATGTTTCTCTGGTATTTTGTGATGCCAGAAATTGTCCCGACAGCACTGGGCGATTGGCTCAAAGGCACGTATCCAAACCTCATCACATTGCCCTTTGCGCAGTTCAGTCTATGGGAATTCACCGCAGCCGTGCTCTGTCTCGGGTTGTACACCGCATCTCGCGTCGCCGAGCAAGTGCGTGCCGGCATTGAATCATTGCCGAAGGGCCAAACCAACGCCGGTTTGGCGATGGGCTTCACGCTGCCACAAGTTTACAAATACGTCATCCTGCCAATGGCATTCCGGCTCATCATCCCGCCGATGACGTCCGAGTTCCTCACCATCTTCAAAAATTCCTCGACCGCGCTGACAATCGGCATTCTGGAATTAACCGCGCAAAGTCGGCAAATTTCTGAGTACACGTTTCGTACCTTCGAGTCGTTCACCGTTGCCACACTGATCTACATCGTCATCACCCTGACAGTCATATTCATCATGCGGTTGCTGGAAAACAAAGTCGCCGTGCCCGGCTATGTCTCGCAGGGAGGACATTGATCATGGGTGAATTTGATTTCAGCATCATCATCAAGAGTTTGCCGATTTTATGGGATGGTCTGCTGCTGTCCTTGCAGCTATTTGCAATCGCATTAGCTGGTGGTATTTTCTTTGGCACCTTGTTAGCACTTGCCCGGCTGTCAAGTTTCAAATTGCTTTCGTATCCCGCTGCGGGGTTCGTCAATTTGATCCGCTCCATCCCGTTCATCATGGCGATTTTCTGGTTCTATTTTCTGACGCCGGAATTGATGAAGTGGCTTACCGGCCAGCAGGGTGAAGCGGTTGGGCCATTCACTTCGGCCGTCGTCGCGTTCATCATGGTTGAATCCGCCTACTACTCGGAAATAATCCGCGCCGGCATTCAATCGGTACCTCGCGGACAACCTTGGGCGGCGTATGCGCTGGGGCTCAACTACTGGCAGGCGATGGGTTATGTGGTGTTGCCGCAGGCGTTTCGCAACATGATTCCGATCATGCTCACGCAAGCCATTATTCTGTTTCAGGATACCTCGCTCGTGTATGTGGTCGGCCTGAAGGATTTCTTGGGTGCCGCCAGTAAAGCCGGACAGTTGACGGGCCGAATCGTTGAGCTCTACATCTTTGTGGCGCTTGTATTTTTGGTGATCTGCTTTGGCGCATCCAAGCTGGTGAAATTTATCCAGATACAAATGGATCCCACACGTCAGCGGGCCGTGAAAAAAGACATCACCCTGAGCGGGCCGGGGCTAACGCCCGGCGGCGCTTAACGTGCTTGGTGCGCTAATTGCATTGAACCAGTCTGGAAAATAATTTAGTTGTCACAGTAAAAACAAGGGACACATCATGGCCATGATCGAGATCAAAAACGTCAGCAAATGGTACGGCGACAAGCAGGTGCTGGTTGATTGCACTACCAACGTGACCAAAGGCGAAGTGGTGGTGGTCTGCGGGCCTTCGGGCTCTGGCAAATCGACGCTGATCAAAACCGTCAACGGTCTTGAGCCGTTTCAAAAAGGCGAAATCATCGTCGATGGTATTTCGGTCGGCGCGAAGAACGCCAATCTCGCCAAATTGCGTTCGCGGGTCGGCATGGTGTTTCAGAATTTTGAACTTTTCCCGCACATGAGCGTGACCCAAAATCTGGTGATGGCGCAAACCAAGGTGCTCGGCCGAACTGAAGCTGCGGCACGTGAGAAAGGCTTGAAACTGCTTGAACGCGTTGGTCTGATCGAGCACAAAGACAAATACCCGGCCCAGTTATCGGGTGGCCAGCAACAACGGGTCGCCATCGCGCGCGCGCTGTCGATGGAACCCATCGCCATGCTGTTCGACGAGCCTACTTCCGCGCTTGATCCGGAGATGATCAATGAAGTGCTCGATGTGATGGTCGAGCTTGCCAAGGAAGGCATGACCATGATGGTCGTCACGCACGAAATGGGCTTCGCCAAAAAAGTGGCTGACCGCGTGATCTTTATGGAAAAAGGCGGCGCGATTCTGGAGGATTGCACCAAGGATGATTTCTTCGGTTCACCGCGGAAGCAGCGAACACAAGACTTCCTCTCCAAAATCCTGCACAACTAGTTACATGTTTTCCATCATCAACGGGGCCACTGGCCCCGTTTTTCGTTTAAGCGTCCGGCATTTCCGTTACCATACAAAATCATTCCATTAAAGCGTAACCATGAATCGAACTCTGCTGTTGGTTTTAGGGGCCTGCGGCCTCGTGGTGGCATCGGCCTGGTACTTTGTTCGCCCTGAGGGTAGCCACGACAGCATTATTTCCGCAGCAACAAAAGCCGCCAGCCAGCCAGCCAATGCGCAACGTGCAGGCGGCGTCAGCACGCTCCCAGAGCTGGCGCAAAAAGTATTAAGCCCATCATCGGCAACCAGCGCGCGCGTGGTGGTGCCGCTTAAGAGCGCGCTCGCCATCGAATTTGAAAAGGCGCTTCAGTTAAAGCCGTTTTATGACCGCTACTTGGCAAATCCTGAAGGTGCGGACGCGGAGACGAAATATTTCGCCGCTGTTGCCATCGAGACTTGCATCGGCCGTGCAAAGAGTGCTGCGGGCGTGTCGGACGCTGATCGGGAGCGCTTTCAGAATCGCCTCAAAGAAAATGACCCGAACAATCAAAAACGCCTCGAAGCTTTTAATCGCGTCAGTACGATGTGCGATGGCTTTGCGGGCACAAACATCACCGCCGCCGAGGCGGCGCGGCTTTATGCAGAGGCCGCCGCAGCAGGCAACCCCGGTGCCAAGGTCGCGGTGGCTGCAAACCAATTCAATGAGCAGACCCGCGCCAACGCAGCCCGTGGCGTTGAGGGAAGGCGTCTGACAGAGGACCAGCTAACATTGCTGCGCGATGGATTGGCTAGCGGCGATCCATTTGCGATTCAACGCGCCGGCCCGCTGCTGACATGGAATTCAACGCAACTGGTGGATCGTCGTCTTGGTGCCGCTGGTGATCCGTTCAGCGCGCGCGACTGGGGCTCTGCATGGACGCTGGCGGCGTGTGATCGTGGAGCCAACTGTAGCGCTGATTCATTGCGGGTGTTGAACGGTTGCGCCTATCAAGGTGCCTGCGGCTACGACTCGCTCGAAGCCTACCTGCAGTTCAATGAACTTGCCCCAAACGTGTATCTGGCCGCACAGCAAAACCGGAACACGATCCTTGAAGCCATCGCGCAAGGAAGATGGGACTGGCTCGGCATCGCGGCCGGATCAGGCCGTACGGTGACGACTACGCCAGCGGTGACAACACGTCCGGCAGTGAAACCGCCGCCTGGTCGTTAATATTCAGCGTTATCAATAATCAGAAAAACTCTATTACTGGCGCGCCTTTCCGAGCATAAATGCCCGTTAAAGCCCGCCAATGCTGGAGTTTGCTACATTAGTGCCCGCACATGCGCAACCGCGCTCCTCCCCAGCGCGCCCAAGCTATATCCGCCTTCAAGTGCGGAAACAATGCGGCCTTCAGCGTACGCGTCCGCCATTTCGCGGATGCGCTGCGTGATCCAGGTGTAGTCGTCCTCGACCAACTCGAGGTATGCCAACGGATCATCTGTGTGGGCGTCAAAACCGGCGGAGAGGATGATCAATTCCGGCTTGAATCTCTCTAGCGCAGGAAACCAGGTGCGTTCAATTGCCGCGCGGAAAGCGGGGCCACGGGTTCTCGCGGCCAGCGGCGTCGGCACGATGTGGGCGTTGCCGGTGTCGGCCCCGGTGCCGGGGTAGTAGGGATGCTGAAAGCTCGAACAGAGCATCACCCGTTCATCATCGGTAAAAATATCTTCGGTGCCATTGCCGTGGTGCACATCAAAATCGAGAATCGCGACGCGATCAAGCTGGTGCATTTCAAGCGCGTGAACAGCACCGACGGCGACGTTATTGAAAATACAAAAGCCCATTGAGCGGTCGTACATGGCGTGATGCCCGCACGGGCGCACAGCGCAAAACGCATTGTCGACTTCGCCCGCCATTACCATATCCACACCTTTGATCACTGCCCCGGCTGCACGTTGGGCGGCCACCAGCGAATACGGATTCATTGAGGTGTCCGGGTCCAGCGCGGCGTAATCGTGTGTTGGTGCAGCGGCGAAAATCGCATCCACGTAATCTGGCGCATGAACTGCGGCAAGCTGCGCAACGCTGGCAAGTGGCGCCTCAACGCGGCGCAGCTTTGACATCAGGCCCGACTGCTCGAACGCGTCATATACAGCCTGCAGGCGCGCCGGACACTCTGGATGGTGTGGCCCCATTTCATGCTTGAGACAATCAGGATGGGTGATAAATGCGGTCGTCATTTGCGTCGGCTTCAATGTTGAGGGCGTCGGATGGAAGCGTGTCACGTATCTGGCCGCGCCGCAATACACCTTTTTGCGTGACGCCACCACATTGCGCATCTACTTCCTGCACCGTATCGTAAATTGATGGTTGTGCCGTAAAATCAGGATTCAATATCAGGATACGCAATGACTGTCTCATTTTTCGAAAAACAACCCGTTCACACGCCGCTCGCCAATGTGCTGCAGCGCGCCGGTGAGATCATCCTCGGCAAAGACCAGCAAATCAAAATGGCCATGTGCTGCATTCTGGCGCGGGGGCATTTGCTGATTGAGGACGTGCCCGGTGTCGGCAAGACCACCCTGTCGCATGTGCTGGCCAGCCTGTTAGGGCTTCAATATCAGCGTATCCAGTTTACGAGCGATCTATTGCCAGCCGACGTGGTGGGCGTGTCGATTTTTGATCGCGATTCAAGCACCTTTCGTTTTCATCCCGGGCCGATTTTCTCGCAGGTCATTCTTGCCGATGAAATCAACCGCGCCTCCCCCAAGGCGCAAAGCGCATTACTTGAGGCGATGGAAGAGCATCAGGTGACGGCAGACGGGGAGACGATGAAGCTGCCCGAGCCGTTTTTTGTTATTGCCACACAGAATCCATCGCACCAGATCGGCACTTTTCCACTGCCCGAATCACAGCTTGACCGGTTCCTGATGCGCATCAAACTTGGCTACCCGGATAAAGCGGCCGAGCGTGCATTGCTCAAAGGCGTGGATCGCCGCGAGCTCATCGCCCGCATCACCACTGCCATGTCGGTGGAGGAATTGACCGCGCTGCAAAAAGATGTGGCGAAAATTTTTGTTTCTGAGGCGCTCGTTGATTACGTGCAGGCGCTGGTACTGCACACCCGTGATTCAGCGCATTTTGAAATGGGTCTGTCGCCCCGCGCCGGCCTTGCGCTGCTGCGTGCGGCACAATCGTGGGCGTTGATGTCCGGACGCAATCAGGTGTTGCCGGAGGACGTGCAAGTGGTGGCTCCCGCAGTCGTCGGGCACCGTTTGAGGTCAGTGACCAACGGCGACACGAAGATTCTCGATCCTGCGCAGGAACTTATTCGTGCAGTGCCGATACCGTGACAATGTATATGTACGCCTGCCCACAAAAAACTCCATGGGGAACAAGAATGAAAAATAGCAGATTTTGTCGCGTTGCCGGAAGTCTTACATTCATTCTGCTGCTCGCTATGCAGTCAATCGCGAACGCACAAAACTACAAATGCAAGGGAGCCGACGGCAAGATCGAATACCGCGATCGTGCCTGCGAGGCCGACAAAGAATCGCTCACAAAACCAGCCGCAACCACAGGTGTTACTACCGCCCCCGCGATCGCCGCAATGAAGCAACTTGAAACCTTGTTGGCCGATTACGAGCCGCGCCTGTGTGAGCGTGAACGCCTCGCCGCCGAGGTCGATATCGCGCAGCGCAGCGGGGAACTAAAAAAAGCGGAATCCCTTTGGAAGCTGCGTCAGGAGCGGCTGAATATTTTGAACGATAACCTGATTGAATTTCAAAGCAAGGCATCGAAAGTGACCAAGGGAACCGCTTCGGACAGTCCTGAAATGATGACCGTGCGTAATTTCCAGCGGAAACTGAAAGGATGCGCGGTTTTGAAGAAATAGCAGATTTTTTTAGCCTCAGCGAATCAAACGATTAAATGCTCGCCAGCTTCACCTTCAACCTACGCCAACGTATTTCCGACTGGATTTTCCGCGCCCGCTTTCCCGAGCATCCGCCGGTGGTCCTCATCCAGCGCCGTATTTTTATCCTGCCCTCGCGCACCGGCTATTTCTTTGCATTTGTGCTGGTGCTTTTGCTGATCGCCTCGATCAATTACAGCCTCTCGCTCGGCTATCTGCTCACTTTTCTGCTGGCTGGCATGGGCAGCATTGCGATGTTGCACACGTTTCGCAATCTGCTCAGGCTGTCCATCAGCCCCGGCAAGGTGGAGCCCGTCTTCGCGGGCGAAACTACCCATTTTTCTATCGTGCTCGCCAACCTCACGCTGCCCCGTTACGCGATCGGCATTAAGCACGCGCAGATTCGTGGTGCCGAACCGGAATTCGGTGATGCGAATGAAAAAACCAGCACCACGTTTCAGGTGCCGATGCGAGCGGCGAAACGTGGCTATCTGAAATGCGGTCGACTGGAAATTTTCACCGAGTATCCGGTGGGTCTCTTCCATGCATGGTCGTACGTCGATTTCGGCATGACCTGTCTGGTCTATCCAAAGCCTGATCCGGGAGCCGGTGCATTGCCGTTCGACATGCGCGCCAGGGGTGAAGGCAACGTGCCCGTCAGGGGCGACGAGGAGTTCCAATCACTGCGGGCGTATCGGGCTGGTGACACACCAAGGCAGATTGCTTGGAAGGCACTGGCGCGCGGTCAGGGCCTGCTGGTAAAGGAATTCGGCTCAACGGCAAGCGCTGATTTGTGGCTCGATTATGACGCGTTGCAAGGCTTGTCGATGGAAGATCGCCTTGGGCGGCTCACGTGGTGGGTCATTGAAGCGGAGCGCTCGCAGTTGCCGTATGGATTGAAACTGCCTGCACGCAGCATTCGTCCGATGCTGGGGCCGCAACATCGAGATGATTGCCTGCACGCACTTGCTGTTTATGGTCTCGACAGCTAGACGACCATGCTCAATCAAAGTGCACTGACTCTCGCCAACATTACCTGGCTGCTCGTCGGTATGGCGTTTGTCATTGCACCGCACGCACTGCGTTTGCCGATCTGGGTCACCACCGTTTGTGTCGCCGCCGGGGCCTGGCGCTGGTGGATCGCAAGGCAGGCACTGCGGGTGCCGCCGTGGTGGCTGATGGGCCTCATTGCGGTGGCGGTCGCAATCGGCGCAAGACTTGAATATGGCCGCTGGTTTGGTCGTGAGGTCGGCGTCGCATTGCTGATTATCATGCTCTGCCTGAAGGTGTTGGAGATGCGCATGAAGCGCGACGCGATGATCCCGATTTTTATGGGGTTTTTTCTCGCGCTGACCAATTTCATGTACTCGCAGACGATCATGATGGGGCTCTACATGTTCATCTGCGTGTGGATCATCGTTGCGGCCCTGATTGGCTTTAATCGCATCAACACCGAGGCAACACTGAAACAGCGGCTGATACCCGCAGGCTGGTTGTTGTTGCAAGCCATCCCGATGATGCTGGTGCTGTTTTTACTGTTTCCGCGTATCTCAGGGGCACTCTGGAGCATGCCGCAGGACGAACGCTCGCAAACGGGGCTATCGGACAGCATGGCACCGGGCGACATCAGTAAATTGTCCATCTCAGAAGCGGTCGCTTTCCGTGTCGAATTCGACGGCCCGGTACCGCAAACCGAGGATCTCTATTGGCGCGGTCCGGTGCTGGGCGAGCAGGACGGTCGCGCGTGGCGCATGTATCCGGTCGCCAGTCGCGCCAAGCTTGACTACGTGCCGCAAGGCCCGCCAACCCGCTATACGGTCACGCTGCAGCCGCACAATAAACTCTGGCTGTTCGCACTGGATCTGCCGGCTGGCGCCCCCAACGATGCCTATTTTCTGGGCGATTTTCAGTTGCGCTCGAAGACACCGGTGGCGAGCCTGAAAGCGTATGACATCACATCGCATCTGCGCTATGTGGTTGGCACAGAACTTGGTGCGCGCGAGTTGCAGCCCTATCTGAATTTTGACGCTCGCCTCAATCCGCGCGCCATTGCCTATGGAAAACAACTCCGGCAGGACAACCCGGACCCGAAGGTGCTGGTGGAAACGTTGCTGGCACGTTACAACAAGGAATTCGATTACACACTTGAGCCGCCGCGATTGGGGCCCAATCCGGTCGACGAGTTTTTTTTCGATACCAAAAAAGGTTTTTGCGAACACTACGCCGGCAGCTTTGTGCTGCTCTTGCGCGCGGCGGGCATACCGGCGCGGGTGGTGACGGGCTATCAGGGCGGCGAGGTCAATCCGATCACGCGGCAATTGGTGGTGCGGCAAGCTGAAGCGCACGCTTGGTCGGAAGTCTGGTTTGCTGATCTGGGCTGGGTGCGCGTCGATCCCACTTTTGCGGTGTCGCCCTTGCGCATCAATCGTGGCATGTCAGAAGCATTCGGGCCGATAGGGGTGATGAATACGTTGATAGATGCTGACAAGCTCGGTTTGCTGCGGCAAATTGGCTATTCCTGGGATGCAATGAACACGCAGTGGAATCGCTGGGTGGTGGGCTTTAGTCAGGACCGGCAGAAAGACCTGCTCGAGGGTCTGGGGATGCAAGAAGTAGATTGGCGTTCGATGGCCATCTGGCTGATTGTTGCCGTGCTATTGACAGGCGGCGTGGCAGGGATTTTCTTGTATGTGCGCGCCATACAAACGCGCAAGGAACCGATTGTGGCGGCCTACGATCGATTGTGCAAAAAACTGGCCAAGACTGCAGGCATTGAACGCGCCCTGCACGAGGGGCCGCTGGATTATTGGCAACGCTTGCGAGAACGTCAACCCAACATTGCAGATCAGGCGGCATCGCTATTTGAATCTTACGTGGCGTTGCGTTATGCGGCACATGCGGGAGGGGCCACACGAGGCGTGCGGGATTTTGTCTGGCGTGTTCGACGTTTCCGGGTCCGGTAATCCGCTTACCCCAAAAGCCAGGGAAATCGATTCCGCTAAATTCGACACAAGTGCTGTTCTTCCGCACACTTGGCAGATAAAGCTCGAATACGGTCTAATATTGCGATTAAACCTAGATTCCTTAGTTGGACGGGCGCGAGTGTGCGTTTTTGCGGCTTTCTGGCAAGGCGCGACGACGACGCAGGCTATATCCTGCTAGGAGGAGCAACGCTGCTAGGGAGCCGCAAAAGCGTGCAATCGCGCCCGTAGCGGTCTCACCCAAAAGGTGAACGTCCAAAATGGCAGTAGTTTTAAATTAATAAAACGCGTGTTGACCGAGATGAGCGGTCAACTGAGGAATCTAGGTTAAATTCACATAACGATTAGATGAGGAGATTTTCATGGACCGGCCCAGCTTCCTTGAGAACGATGGTGACCCGCAGGAAACCCGCGAATGGATCGCAGCGCTGGAAGGCGTGCTGGAGGCTGAAGGCCCGGCGCGCGCGCATTTTCTGCTTGAGCAGTTGATCGAAAAAGCGCGGCGCTCAGGCGCATACCTGCCCTACTCCGCCAATACCGCGTACATCAATTCGATACCACCGCAAGCTGAAGCTGCACTGCCGGGTGATCAGGAGATGGAGTACCGGATACGTTCGCTGATCCGCTGGAATGCGGTGGCGCTGGTGCTGCGTGCGAATAAAGAAAGCTCGGAACTGGGCGGACATATCGCGAGCTACCAATCGGCATCCACCCTCTACAATATCGGCTTCGATCATTTCTGGCACGCGCCCTCCGCTACTCACGGCGGCGATCTGGTATTTATGCAGGGCCACTCTTCCCCCGGCGTTTACGCGAGGGCTTTTCTCGAAGGCCGGTTCACTGAAGAGCAGATGGTCAAGTACCGCCAGGAAGTCGATGGCGATGGCATTTCGAGCTATCCGCATCCGTGGTTAATGCCTGACTTCTGGCAATTTGCGACGGTGTCGATGGGACTTGGCCCCATCCAGGCGATTTATCAGGCACGCTTTATGAAGTACCTGCATAACCGTGGCATCGTTAACACCGAGGGCCGCAAGGTCTGGGCATTTATGGGTGACGGTGAGATGGATGAACCCGAATCACTCGGCGCGATTGCACTAGCTTCGCGCGAGGGCCTGGATAACCTCATCTTCGTCATCAATTGCAATCTGCAGCGGCTCGATGGCCCTGTGCGTGGCAACGGCAAGATCATTCAGGAGTTGGAAGCTGACTTCCGCGGTTCGGGCTGGAATGTCATCAAAGCCATCTGGGGACGTTATTGGGATCCACTGTTGGCCAAAGACACCGATGGCTTGCTGCAACGGCGCATGATGGAAGCCGTCGACGGCGAGTACCAGAACTACAAGGCTCGCGACGGTGCTTATGTACGCAAACATTTTTTCGGCAAATATCCCGAGCTGGAAAAAATGGTGGCATCGATGTCAGACGACGACATCTGGCGTTTGAATCGCGGTGGCCACGATCCGTACAAAGTGTTTGCGGCTTATTCTGCGGCAGTAAACCACAAAGGCCAGCCTACCGTCATTCTCGCCAAGACGGTGAAGGGTTATGGCATGGGCAAAGCTGGTGAAGGCCAGAACATCACCCATCAGCAGAAAAAAATGGATGTGACGTCACTGAAGCAATTCCGGGATCGTTTCAACATCCCGATCGCCGACGATGTCATTGCCGATATTCCTTTTTACAGACCATCGGAAGACTCGCCCGAGATCAAATATCTGAAAGCGGCGCGCGAAAAACTGGGCGGCTCGTTTCCGGTACGGCATCACAATATTCCCGCCCTTAACGTACCGGAACTTTCGATGTTCGAAACGTTGCTCAAAAGCACGGAAGAGCGCGAAATTTCCACCACCATGGCGTTCGTGCGCGCGCTGAGCGCACTGTTGCGCGATAAGGAACTAGGCCCTCGCGTGGTGCCGATTGTCGCGGACGAATCGCGCACCTTCGGCATGGAAGGCATGTTTCGGCAGTTAGGTATTTATTCGTCGGTGGGCCAATTGTATGAACCGGTGGACTCGGCCGAATTGATGTTCTACAAGGAAGATAAAGCCGGACAGATTTTGCAGGAAGGCATCAATGAGGCGGGTGCGTTTTGCTCCTGGATGGCGGCCGGCACCAGCTACGCCAATCATGGCCAGCACATGATTCCGTTCTTTATTTTCTATTCCATGTTCGGCTTCCAGCGCGTCGGTGATCTGGCCTGGGCGGCGGGCGACATGCAGGCGCGTGGCTTTCTGCTCGGCGGCACTTCCGGGCGCACGACATTGAACGGCGAAGGCTTGCAGCACGAGGACGGCCACAGCCACCTCATGTCGGCGACCATCCCCAATTGCATTTCGTATGACCCGACATTCAGCTACGAACTCGCGGTCATCATGCACGATGGCTTAAAGCGCATGTACGAGAAGATGGAGCACATCTACTATTACATCACCGTGATGAATGAGAACTACACGCACCCGGCAATGCCGAAAGGTGCCGAGGTAGACATTCTCAAAGGGATGTACCTGTTCCGCGAAGGGCCTGACGCGAAAAAACCGCGCGTGCAATTGATGGGGTCGGGAAGTATTTTCCGCGAAGTGATTGCTGCGTCGGAGTTGCTGGAACTCGACTGGGGCGTGGCATCCGACGTATGGAGCTGCACGTCGTTTACCGAGTTGCGTCGCGACGGCATGGCGGCCGAGCGCATCAATCTACTGCACCCTGAGGACAAACCGCAGTTGTCGCATGTGGCCAAGTTGCTCAAGGGACGCAAAGGACCGGCGATTGCATCCACGGATTACATGCGCTCGTTCGCGGATCAGATCAGGCCGTATGTGGGTGATCGCAAATTCACGGTACTGGGCACGGATGGATATGGTCGTTCAGACACCAGAAAACAATTGCGCAAGTTCTTCGAGGTGAATCGTTATTACGTCGTCGTTGCCGCACTGAAAGCGCTGGCCGATGACGGGCAGATTCAAGCCAGGGTGGTAACGGACGCGATCAAGAAGTATGGCATTGACCCGGCCAAGCCGGCACCGTGGACTGTCTAAATAAAAAATCAGAAGGAGCATTTGCGTGGCAAATCTCGTCGAAGTAAAGGTTCCAGATATCGGTGATTTCAACGATATTCCCGTGATCGAAATTCTGGTCAAGCCGGGCGATGTCGTGAAAAAAGAAGACTCGCTCATTTCGCTTGAGAGCGACAAGGCAACCATGGAAGTTCCTTCAACACATGCGGGTGTGGTGAAGGAACTAAAGGTCAAGCTGGGTGACAAGGTGTCGATGGGGAGTTTGGTGTTGGTGCTTGAGGAGAGTGCGGTGGCGGCTACATCAACTTCTCCCTCACCCCAACCCTCTCCCAAAGGAGAGGGAGTAAAAGCGGCAGAGGCTCAAATTCCAGCACCGGCGCGGCTTCCAGAGGCAATGCCTCTGAAATCCGCGCCAGTATTGGCTTCCAGCCCGGCACCTGTTGCGGCATCCACAGATCACGGCGTTGTCACCGCGAGTGTTCATGCCAGTCCTTCCATCAGGAAACTCGCGCGTGAATTCGGCGTGGATCTCACCAAGGTCAAAGGTTCGGGCAACAAGGGCCGCATCAACGAGGATGACGTCAAAGGATTTGTCAAAAACGAATTGGCCAAACCTGCGGGCAGCGCAGCGACCGGCGGCGCATTTGCATTCCCGACCATGCCGCACGTCGATTTCACCAAATTTGGCACTGTCGAAACACGTGCGCTCTCACGCATCAAGAAATTGTCTGGCAACAATCTGGCACGCAACTGGATGATGATTCCGCACGTCACGCAGCAGGACGAAGCGGACATCACCGAAGTCGAGGCCTTCCGCGTGAAGACGAATGAAGAGATTGCCAAATCCGGCGTCAAGGTAACGATGCTGGCGTTTCTGATCAAGGCAAGCGTTGCCGCGCTGAAAAAATTTCCTGAATTCAATTCCTCGCTGGAGCCGGGCGGTGAAAATCTGATCCTGAAAAAATATTTTAATATCGGCTTTGCTGCGGACACACCCAACGGACTCGTCGTTCCCGTGATCAAGAATGCCGACCAAAAATCAGTGATCGACATCGCCAGGGAGATGACCGAACTCTCCGCCAAGGCTCGCGAAGGCAAGCTCTCGCCAACCGAAATGCAAGGCGGCTGCTTCTCAATATCTTCACTGGGTGGCATCGGTGGTACGTTCTTCACACCGATTATCAACGCGCCGGAAGTCGCGATTCTCGGTGTCTCGAAAGCATCCATGAAACCGATCTGGAACGGTCGTGAATTCGTGCCGCGCCTGATTTTGCCGATGTCGCTTTCCTACGATCATCGTGTGGTTGATGGGGCCTCCGGCGCCCGCTTCTCGACGTATCTGGCGGGGCTCATGTCCGATATCCGCAAGCTCGTACTTTAATTTTCCGTCGTCCCCGCGCAGGCGGGGACCCAGTGGCTTTCGTGCAAACGACGCCGGATTCCCGCCTTCGCGGGAAAGACAAATTGAGAGAAACGCATGAATAATCTTATCGACGTAAAAGTCCCGGACATCGGCGATTTTGCTGATATTCCTGTCATTGAAATTCTGGTGAAGGTGGGCGACACCATCAAGAAAGAGGATTCGCTTGTTTCGCTGGAAAGCGATAAAGCCACGATGGAAGTGCCTGCTACGCATGCGGGTGTGGTGAAGGAGTTGAAGGTCAAGATTGGTGACAAGGTGTCGATGGGGAGTTTGGTGTTGGTGCTGGAGGCCAGTGATGCCACAGCTATTCCCTCACCCCAACCCTCTCCCAGAGGAGAGGGAGCAAAAGCTGTAGTGCCTCAAGCTCAAGCGCCAACTCCCATGCCGGTAACTACTGTGAAAGTACCAGTAGCAAGTTCCTACACAGGCAACGTCGATGTTACCTGCGAAATGCTGGTACTCGGCGCAGGCCCCGGCGGTTATTCCGCTGCATTCCGTGCCGCAGATCTGGGCATGAAAACCGTCATCGTTGAACGCTATGCGCAGCTCGGCGGTGTATGCCTAAACGTCGGCTGCATACCCTCCAAAGCATTGCTGCACGTCGCGGCCATTGCCGATGAGACCAGCGCGCTCGCGGCACACGGCATTACGTTTGGAAAACCGGAAATTGATCTCGACAAACTGCGTGGCTGGAAAGATAAGGTCGTCGGCAAACTGACTGGCGGGCTGGGTGGCATGGCCAAGATGCGGAAGGTCGATGTGGTGCGCGGTGTGGGCCAATTTCTGGATGCCAATCATTTGGTTGTCGAAATCACCACCGGCAGCGGTCAGGAAAAAACAGGTGAGAAAAAAGTCATTCGTTTTGAGAAAGCGATCATCGCGGCGGGTTCGCAAGTAATGCGCCTGCCATTTATTCCAGATGATCCACGCATCGTTGATTCAACGGGTGCTTTGGCGTTGAAAGAAATTCCAAAGAAGATGCTGGTCATCGGCGGCGGCATTATCGGGCTTGAAATGGGCACGGTCTATTCGACTCTCGGCGCGCGGCTCGACGTTGTTGAAATGCTCGACGGCCTGATGCCGGGTGCGGATCGCGATCTCGTCAAGGTCTGGCAGAAGATGAACGAGAAGCGCTTTGACAACATCATGCTCAAAACCAAAACGGTCGGGGTGGAAGCACGGAAAGACGGCATCTACGTGACTTTCGAGGGTGAAAGTGCACCAAAGGAACCGGTGCGTTACGACATGGCGCTGATGAGCGTCGGTCGGTCACCGAACGGCAAGAAAATCAGCGCTGACAAAGCCGGTGTCGCAGTGACGGATCGCGGCTTTATCCAAGTTGACACACAGATGCGCACCAATGTGCCAAACATTTTTGCCATTGGCGATATTGTCGGCCAGCCGATGCTGGCACACAAAGCCGTGCACGAAGGCCATGTCGCCGCAGAGGCAGCAGCGGGACAAAAATCGCACTTCGATGCGCGTGTGATTCCGAGTGTGGCTTATACCGATCCTGAAGTGGCGTGGGTGGGTGAAACCGAAGACAGCGCAAAAGCCAAAGGCATCAAATTCGGCAAGAGCGTGTTCCCTTGGGCGGCCTCAGGTCGTGCAATCGCAAACGGTCGCGATGAGGGCTTTACCAAACTGATCGTCGATTCAGAAACGCATCGCGTGATCGGCGGCGGCATCGTCGGCACCCACGCGGGCGACCTGATCGGTGAAATCGCACTTGCCATCGAAATGGGCTGTGACCCGACCGACATCGGCAAAACGATTCACCCGCATCCGACGCTGGGCGAATCGATTGGTATGGCGGCGGAAGTGTATGAAGGTATGTGTACGGATTTGCCGCCACAGAAGAAGTAATCTGATAAAACATTAAACTCAAGCACTGGCGCGGCTTCTGGCGGCATTTCACGCCAGAATCCGCTCCAGTGCTTGATCTACGCTGTTTATGCCGAACCACAACGCTTGCCTTGCACTATCCCATGCGTTACCGTTCGTCCAAGAAAAATATTGTAGTTGCGCGCAGAACAAGGTTTGGGAGAGTTAACTTCCACGGAGTTTGTAATGACGCGCAGGCGATTGTTGGTCCCGTTTGTTCTTGCCCTGTTTTTTTTGGTCGGCTTCGCCCGGCCAGCCCGTGGCGATATCACATTGCTGCCGCTGGTCAGCGGCCTCACCTCCCCAGTCGATATTGCCAACGCAGGCGACAACAGCGGGCGGCTCTTTATCGTCGAGCAATCAGGCCGCATTCGCATCATCCAGAACGGCACGTTGCTGGCAACGCCATTTCTGGATATTCAAAGCGTTGTCCTAGCCGGCGGCGAACGCGGTTTGCTCGGGTTGGCGTTTCATCCGCAATACGCGAGCAATGGCCGCTTCTTCGTTTTTTATACCTCCAGAGTGTTCACTGGCATTGCCAATGGCGATATCGCCATCGCGCGTTATCAACGTTCAACAACGAATCCCAATCTCGCCAACGCAGCTTCCGGGCAGGTGATCTTGACGGTGCCGCATTCGACCTTTAGTAACCACAATGGCGGCGCGCTACGCTTCGGGCCGGACGGCTATTTGTACATCGGCACAGGCGACGGCGGTAGTGGCGGCGATCCATTCAACAGCGGTCAGGATCGCAATTCATTGCTGGGCAAAATATTGCGCATCGATGTCGATAGCGCGCCGCTCTACGCCATTCCGCCGACCAACCCCTATATCGGCATTGCAGGCAGACGGCCCGAGATTTGGGCTTACGGCGTGCGCAACCCGTGGCGTTTCAGTTTTGATCGCCTGACCGGTGATTTTTATATGGGCGATGTCGGGCAGGGCGAGCACGAGGAAGTCAATCGCCAATCCGCTGGCAGTGCGGGTGGGGCAAATTATGGCTGGCGAATATTTGAGGGCAGTTTTTGTTTCCAATCCCCTGCCTCACCGCCGAACTGCACCACGCCGCCGTCAGATTACGTTCCGCCCATTGTCGATTACCCACATTCAGAAGGGCAATCCATCACTGGCGGCTACGTATATCGCGGCTTAAGCACACCTGATCTGGCAGGCAAATATCTGTTCGGCGATTTTGTGCAGAGCAAACTCTGGTTTAGCCCCGGCGATCTTGGCGCAAGTTACACGCTGCTCACAGCACCCGGCCTCACGCAACAGGTGAGCACGTTTGGCGAAGGCGAAACTGGTGAGCTTTATTTAGCCAACTATTCAAACGGCATCATCTACAGTTTTTCATCCTCAACCGACACCACACCAGATGCGTTTGCGTTTTTCAATGCACAAGGCGTGGCACTCAATACGGTCGTCGTTTCCAACACCGTCAGGGTGACCGGTCTGGGAATAAACGCCAGCGTTTCGGTGGCTGGCGGCGAATATTCCATCGGCTGCACCAGCACTTTTACCGCCGTCGCCAGCATGATCGCCAATAACGCCACAGTTTGCGTGCGTCACACCAGCGCAGCGACAGACAACACCAACGCCACCACCACACTGACTGTTGGCGGCGTGTCAGCCAGCTTCACGTCCACCGCATTTGCGCTGACAGTGACGGCGGTTCAGTCGAGAAAAACCCACGGCGCTGCCGGCACGTTTGATTTACCGATCAATACCGCGCTGATCGCGCCAAACATAACCGTTGAGCCGCGCATCATCGCTACCGGTCACAGCATCGTGTTCCAGTTCAACGGCCCCGTCACACAATCCGGCACCGCGAGCGTCACCCCTGTGGGCGCTGCGTCTGCAACTGCCTTGGGAAACGAGGTCATCGTCACGCTGACAGGCGTGCCGGACAATCGTCGCGTCACCGTTTCACTCACTGGCATCAATGGCGGTGCTGCATCGGCACAAGCGTCGGTCGGCTTCGCGGTCGGTGACGCGAACAACACACAGTCGGTGAATGCCAGCGACATCAGCGGCGTGAAAGCGCGATCCGGGCAGACCACCAGTGCTGCCAATTTCAGGTTCGATCTGAATGTGACTGGTGCAATCAGTGCGAGCGACATTTCTATCGTCAAGGCGCGATCGGGTACCGTGTTACCACCGTAGCAAATTGACATTTCAAACAGCAGGAGTATTGTCATTTCAAACCCGGCTTCATCGGCTGAGAAATCGGCTGTTGTTGGTTGAAAGAAAAAGCAGCTTTCTCACCTTCAGTTTGAAATGACAATAGTTGTGCGTCATTCCCGCGCAGGCGGGAACCCAGTGGCGTACGTCGAAAAGTCACTGGATCCCCGCCTGCGCGGGGACGACGATTAACCCCTCAAACATTTTTCAATATGATGCCCTCCATGAACTCCAAATCTAGCGCCTGCCTCGCCTTCGCCCTCGCCTGTTTTCTGACGCCGTCGTTCGCCGCACCGCCAAACATAGGCGGCTGCCAGATACTGCCAACCAACAACTACTGGAACACGCCGGTGGATACGCTGCCGTTGCATCCGTTATCGGCAACCTGGGTAACCAGTATCGGTGCCAATACCCGCTTGCATCCTGACTGGGGCAACAACCTGGCGAACAACTTTGGCATCCCTTTCGACGTAGTGCCAGGCACCCAGCCAAACGTGCCGATCCTGTTCAATCCGGTCGACAACGCGGCGGATGAAAGCGATCCTGGGCCCTACCCGATTCCACCGAATGCGCAGGTCGAGGGTGGGCTGGGTAGTGTCGGGGACAGGCACGTGCTGGTGCTGGAGAACACCAATTGCCGGCTCTATGAATTGTTCTCTTCGTATCCGCAAAACGGCGGTGCACAGTGGGAGGTGTATTCCTCGGCCAAATTCGACCTGAATTCCAACGCGCTACGGACTTTGGGTTGGACTTCTGCCGATGCGGCCGGTTACACCATCTTGCCCGGCCTGGTGCGTTGGGAGGAAATTGCGGCCGGCGAAATCAACCACGCGATCCGCTTCACTGCCGCGGCGATTTTTGGGCAAAACGCCTCCGGGCAAAAGCAATTCATCTGGCCTGCCAGACATTGGTCGAGCGACAGTACGGTCGCCACCCAACCTCCGATGGGCGCGCGCTTTCGGCTCAAGGCAAGTTTTGACATTACCCCCTTTCATTCAACGGTTCAGGTACTGTTGCGCGCGTTCAAGAAGTACGGCATCTTTTTGGCGGATCGCGGCAGCAATTGGTACTTCTCCGGAACCTCGAATACCAACTTTCCTTCCATCTTTTTTACCCAACTGAAGGATGTGAACCTCATCAAGGGTTCAGATTTCGAAGCTGTCGATACATTGCTCCTGCAAATCGACCCCAACACCGCCCAGGCCGTCCAGCCCCCCGGCGCGCCAACCAGCGTTGCCGCCACTGTGGGCAACGCACAAGCCACTTTTTCTTTTACCGCACCCGCCGACAGCGGCGGCAAGCCGGTGCTTGATTACACCGTGACCTGCAACTCCACTGCCGGTGCCAGAACAGCAACAGCAACCGCATCGCCGATTACCTTAAGTGGACTGACCAACGGCCTTCCACTAGCTTGCACGGTTGCCGCGAGAAATCTGGTGTTTCCAAGCATTGCGTCCACACCCGTCAACGTCACGCCCGGACAAGGCGTGCTGTCGGCCGCGCCTGCAAGTGTGGATTTCGGCCCAAGCGCCATCGCCACCGCGACCGCTCCGCGAACCATCACGGTAACCAATACCGGCAGCGGCAGCACGTCCGTTCTCACCGAGACCTTGACTGGGGTGAATGCGCTGTCATTTTCACGGACGTCAACATGCAGCGGTGTTGCGCTCACAGCAGGCACCACATGCAGCGTATCTGTGACCTTCAATCCGTCAACGGCGGGACCATATTCGGCTTCCCTCAATCTCAGTGGCGCAACCACCAGCCCGGTCACAATCGCGCTGTCCGGCTCCGGCATCGCAGTTCCCGACGCGCCAATGATCGGTGCCGCCATTGCCGGTAACACCCAGCTTTCAATCAACTTCACGCCGCCTGCTTCAAACGGTGGATCGCCGATCACCACCTACACTGCTACCTGCGTCGGCGGCGGCAGCTTTAGCGCGTCGCGAACCACTTCACCGATTACGGTCACGGGCCTCGCCAACCTCACCACATACACATGCAGCGTCACCGCCACTAACGCTGCAGGGGTAAGTGCGGCATCGGCAACGGTAAATGCCACGCCCGATGTGGCTGCGGCGCCTGCACTCATCAATATCGTGTCCCGCAAATTACACACCGGCGTGGGCACTTTCGACATCGACTTGGCACCTGCGCCGTTGATAACCGACCCGGCCACAGTCGAGCCGCGCACTGTCGTCACCGGCACCGGCCATACGATATTTTTTCAGTTCAATGTTGCCGTGACGGCGGCAGGCACCGTCGCTGCCATCAACGCCGCCACGATGCAGACGATTGCTGGTGTCACTTCGACGGCGGCAGGCAACAATGTCATCGTGACGATACCGACATTGCCCGACAACACCCGCGTCAGGATCACCATCGATGGCGTGAACGGGATTGCTGCGCCGAGGCCAGCGTCGGTAGGCTTTCTGGTAGGCGACATCAACAACACGCGCTCCGTCACCGCCAGCGACATCAGCGGGGTAAAAGCGCGATCCGGGCAAACCACGACGGCGGCGAATTTCCGGTTTGACGTGAATGTGTCTGGCGCAATCAATTCCAGTGACATCTCGGCGGTCAAGGCAAGATCAGGATTGGTATTGCCTTAAATTTTTGGCGCAAGACGCGAACGTGATCTGCTCGAAGGGAAATGACATGTTTCAGAAATTACCTGCACGAATTTTCCTTGCGGCAGTGCTGCTTCTCGTTGGCACGGGTTCGCATGCCGCATTTCATTCCATGCAAATCACCGAGGTCTACTCGAACGCAGATGGGACGGTGCAATTTATCGAACTCCAAATGACAATGGATGGCCAGACTCAACTTTCCGGAAGGATGATTACGAGCACGCAAGGCAGCACTTCCAATTCGTTCAGGTTCGGCTCAAATGTTTCCAATGGCGCATCAGGATCACGGATCCTGATTGGCACGTCGGGATATGCCGCCCTTCCCGGTGTCCCATCGCCCGATTACGTCATTGCCAATAATTTCGTCTTCACAAGTGACGTCTCAATAAATTTCGCTGGCGCAGCGCTTGCCATGTTTGGCGCGGTCCCCACTGACGGCACATTGTCGATTGCGCCGGACGGTGCAACAGCGACAAATTCTCCTACCAATAACGCAGGCCAGTCAGGCACGGTGGTTCTGTCCAACCCCACACCTCCCGGCGCACCCAACATTGGCACCGCTACAGCCGGAAACGCACAGGCAACGATCTCATTTACAGCGGGTTCCGCTGGCAGCAGCCCCACGACCGGTTTCACAGCGACCTGCACCTCCACCGGGCAAACCACCCGCACTGGAACAGCCAATGCATCCCCAATTACCGTCGCCATGCTCGCCAATGGCAATGTTTATTCCTGCTCGGTTACTGCCACCAACGCGAACGGCACCAGCCCCGCCTCGTCATCGATAAACGTCATGCCCACCGCGCCAGCGTCGGCACCCGGCGCGCCATTGATCAATTCCATATCACCGGGCAACACGCAGGCGACCATCAACTTTAGCCCGCCGGCGAGTGATGGTGGTGCGATGATCAGCAACTACATCGCCACCTGCGGTACGGCAGTGTCCAGTGGGCCTTCGTCGCCGGTCACGGTCACGGGGCTCACCAATGGTGCAAGCGTTGCCTGCACCGTTGCCGCCGTCAATAGCGCGGGCACTGGGACGCAATCCTCCCCAGTGAACGTCACCCCGGGGACCACGCCGGGCACACCCACCATCACTAGTGCAGTTGCTGGTAACGCGCAGGCGAATATTTTCTTCACCACACCTGCAGACGGCGGCAGCGCCATCATCAATTACAGCGTGAGCTGCAATCCCGGTCAGTTCATCGCAACCGGCGCGGCATCGCCGATCTCCGTGACCGGGCTGGCCAATGGCACCGCTTACACCTGCACGGTGACTGCCACCAATGGCTTTGGGTCGGGTAATGCGTCTGCGCCTGTCAGCGTCACGCCCGCCAACGTCCCCGGCGCGCCGACCATCGGCACGCCGGTTGCCGGCGACGGCCGCGCTGCCGTGTTCTTCACGATGCCGGTGTCCAATGGCGGCTCGGCCATCCTCAGCTATACCGCGACCTGCGGCGCGTTCAGTGCCACCGGCGCGGCATCACCCATCACGGTGACCGGACTGACCAATAACAGCACGTTCGTTTGTTTTGTCGTCGCCACCAACGCGATTGGCAATAGCACTGCATCGGCCACAGCCAACGTCACGCCGTCGAGTGCCGCGCAATTGACCCCCATTGCGGTGCTGGCCCGAAAAATTCACGGTGGTGCAGGGACATTCGATCTGCCTGTCGACACCGTGCCACCCATCACCGGCGCGGTATCGGTCGAGCCACGCAACATAGGCAGCGGACACACGCTCGTCTTTCAATTCAATGTGCCAGTCACTTCAACGGGCACCGTGACGACCACGCCAGTGGGCACGGTATCGGCAGTGGCATCGGGTTATGACGTGGTGGTAACACTGACCAACGTATCCGATAACCAGCGCGCCACGATTTCGCTCACTGATGTCAATGGCGCAGGGGTGAATGTCGCCGCATCGCTGGGCTTTCTCGTCGGGGACGTGAACAACACGCGGTCGGTCAATTCCAGCGACATCAGTAGCGTGAAGGCGCGATCAGGTCAGGCAACGTCGGCGTTGAATTTCCGGTTCGACGTAAACGCCACCGGCGCGATCAGCGCTGCCGACATTTCGACTGTCAAGGCACGGTCAGGCTTGGTGTTGCCGCCGTAGATCAGTCGGGTGCGCGTTTCACGGCCGATAACGTGCCGAGAAACGCGATGAGATCCTGACGTTCCTGATCGCTGAGCACCAGCGGTTGCAGTTCGGAATTGGTGCCCAGCTTATGCACCATGCCATCTGGCCCCAACGCCGCGTCGGGAGCCTTCACGTAGTGGTCAATAACATCCCGCAACGTGGCAAGCTGCCCCGCGTGCATATACGGCGGACGCTGGGCGACATTGCGCAAACCCGGCGTCTTGAAAGCGCGCAATATCGCCGGATCACTCGTGACCATAAAGCGCAGTTCCTCGCATTGTGATGGCTTCGCATCGCTAAACGGGCCGAGACAATTAAATTCATCCTGCTGTACGATTTTCACCGCTGTAGCGCGCCCCTGATCGGGCATCGCCGGTTCGCGCGGCGGCACCCGCGTGCTGTGAAAATGGTGATCGGTGAACAACGGGCCGCTGTGGCATGTGACGCATCGGCCTTTGCCGATGAAAACACGCAGACCGTTTACTTCCTGCGGCGCGAAGTTCGACCTGGCAGTTTTTTCCAACAAATTTTTCACGTATTGATCAAACCGCGATTCACGGTGGCTGAGTGTTTTTTCATACGCGGCAATGGCCTTGCCAATATTGGCGAATATGCGCGATACAGCCTGCTGCGATTTGGCATCCATCGCCAGCCATGCGGCTTTCTCGGCGGCAGAACCGAGCGGGCTCGCATCGATAACTTGACTCGATAGCGCAGGCATTTTTCCAAATATCGCCTCGTATCCATCCCGATACAGCCGTTGCATCTCACGCGCGATGCGGGTTCGATTGCCACCGTATTCGACACTATCTTCAAATGGGGCCAACGCCTGCGACCACAGGCTGTCCTTGCGGCCATCCCAAAACAGCCACGGGCTGTGTCCAGCCGTGACAATCGGCAGCGTCCGCCGGGATGCAATACCGATGCCCTGCGCAAGCGCACGGCCATCCTGAAAATGCTGGTTCGGGTCATGACAGCTCGCGCAGGAAATCGCGTTGTTGCGGCTGAAACGGGGGTCAAAGAATAACCGCGTGCCCAATGCAATCGCGGCAGGATTTCTCTCAACCGCATTGGAGGGATCCTTCGGCGTTGGCGGCAATTGGTTTAGCTGCAGCGAGGTCAGGATCGCTATTTCGGTGGCATCCCAAGGCTTGTCGGCTGCTGGCGCGGCATTGGCAGCACCTGCGAGGGTGAATGCGGCTGCACAAATTAGGCACGCGATCAATTTGGCGACTGCCATTTTTATTCTTTGTTTGGCGATTGTTTAAGCGGCGGTGGCAGTTCAATCATGGTGTTAAACGTCACCATGTCCGACCCTGCCGCCGTCTGAATAGCGAGCTTGATCTCCCAGCGTCCATGCATGCTGAATTTCATTCCTTCGAGCAGATATTGGCCATTACCATCCCCAAGTTCGCTCGTCACCGACGGACGCGTTGGAAATCCGTGGCCATGATCAGGCATGCCACCGCCGACATAAAAGACCGCCTTTGTGACCGGCTCGCCAAACGCCGTCGTGAGCTTGATGCGCCACGCATGAATCTGATTGATCGCGACTGGCGTTGCCAGCGGGGTGAGCGTGACGATAAATTTTTGCTCATCCGTTGCGCGCGTCAGTGCATACGACAGCGCGGGCGTCGTCGGTTGAATGCCAGCGCATGCCGACATCAACGACAGAACGAGCGGGAGGAAGAAAAGTTTGATTGGGTGGTGAGCCATGCAGATTGATTTTGCACGCGAATAAAATATTATCAAACACAAGCACTGGCGCGGTCTCTGGCGTGTTTTGTGCCTGAGAGGCCCGTGGATGCTTGTGTTTTATAATTTGAACCTCATCGTCAATCTGTCGCACCACATCCCGCACTACAACCGTGCGCTCTCTATAAAAAGCCTCCAATGTGAGATTTCGCACATCGCGATTGTAACGAAGCACGCTAAAATTCTGCATGCGCCACGTTCTCTCTTCTCTGTCATTTCTGCTGTTTTTCTTATCGACAATGGCGCTCGCAGCCACCCCGGGCCTTGACAGCCGAGCGCCTGTTGCCGCCTACATGAACGGTGCCTTGCCGACGCTGGCATCGAACGCGATGCCGCTGATGCTTTCGCAAACCGGCGCATTCACCAATACCACCAGCAGAACGCCCCACCCCGGCCTCGTTCCGTATGCGCTCAATTCGCCGCTGTGGACGGATGGCGCAATCAAGACACGGTTTATTGCGCTGCCGTTCGATGGCACGATCGGCTCGGCGGGTTCACCCACCATCGGCTTCGCGCCCACTGGCAGTTGGACATTTCCAAACGGCACGGTGATCGTCAAAAATTTCGACCTGCTGGTGGATGAGCGCATCAATCCGGCCAAACAAATACGGCGGCTTGAAACACGGCTGTTGATTCGCAACGCCGACGGCACGCTGCGTGGCGCAACCTACAAATGGAACGCCGGCGAAACCGACGCGGTTCGCGTGGATGCTGCTGAAAACGAAACGCTGGTCATCACGCAAGCCGACGGCAGCACCCGCACGCAGAACTATTTCTATCCCGGCCCCGACCAATGTTTGCGTTGCCACAACACGAATGCCGGCATGGTGCTTGGCCTCAAGACCGCACAATTGAATGGCGACTTTGCGTACACGCAACCGAATCAAACTATCCGTACCGACAATCAATTGCACACGTTCAATCATCTGGGCATGCTCGATACGCCGCTGCCTGATACCACCACCTATCCGCAGTACGTCAAAATGGCTGCGGTTACGGATGCCACCGCAACGCTCGAACATCGCGTGCGCTCATACCTGGCATCCAATTGCGCCCATTGCCATCGCAACAACTTCGCTATCGGCGAAGGCCCGCTGTTTGATGCAAGTTTTGAAACGCCGATCTTGCAGCAGAACATCGTCTCCAACAGCGGCTTTGGTGCCTTGATCCGCCGAAATTTACCCGCCTCGCGCATTTATGTGCGCGATGCAAGCACCGTGATGCCAATGCCGCCAATTGCGCGCAACGTACCCGACCAATCCTTGCTGGCGACCTACGACGCGTTTGTGAATTACGCATACGATATCGCCACCGTCACCGCACCCACCAGCACGCAGGTACGCGTTCAATTCAATCGTGCGGTAGACCCGGTAAGTGCATCGCTCGCCACGAATTACGCCCTCAGCAGCGGCGCGACAATCTCGCAAGTCACGCTGGATGTCGACCCAAGCGTAGTGTTGCTCACCACATCCCCGCTCATGGCTGGTGGCAGTTACACCGTCACTGTCAACCGCGTCAAAGAAGCCGCGGCCCCGCAAAACCCGATCTGGCCTAATAGCGTAGCCGTGTTCGGCGCACCGATTGGCGTGCCAGGCGCACCCACCATCGCGATTGCCCAAGCGGGTAACGCGCAGGCGACGTTGTCATACTCAGCGCCCACGTCCGATGGCGGTGCGGCGATCTCAAGCTATACCGCAAGCTGCACGTCCGGCCCGCAACCAGTCACTGCAACCACGACAGCACTCAGCGTGACCGTCACGGGGCTTACCAACGGCGTGGCCTACGACTGTACCGTGTCAGCCAGCAATTCCGTTGGTGCCGGCCCTGCATCGAGCAGCGTGCGCGTGACGCCAATCGCCCCGCCAGTGCCGATGCTCGTTGAAGTCGTGTCACAAAAAACCCACGCCAGCGCGGGAACTTTTGAACTCGTCATCGATAGGGCACCGGCAATCAACGGTGCCGTCACGGTCGAGCCGCGCGGTATTGGCAGCGGTGTTGGCAGCGGCCACACCATCGTATTCCGGTTCAGTGCCCCCATCACTTTACTTGGCACGCTCACGCTCGCACAAACGTCGCAGGCAGGCGGCGCAGCGGCGACAATGGCCGCGTCGGGCAGCGAGATCCGCGTGACGCTCGCCGGTGTGACAGACAATCAGCGCGTCTCCATCGCCTTGGCCAATATCAACGGCTTGCCCGCCGCCACAGCATCCGCGTCAATCGGATTTCTGGTTGGCGACACCAATAATTCGCGGTCGGTGAACTCCAGCGACATCAGCGGCGTAAAAGCGCGTTCAGGTCAGATCACCACCTCGAGCAACTTCCGGTTTGATGTCAATGCATCCGGCAGCATCAATTCGTCAGACATCTCTGCCGTTAAAGCGCGTTCGGGGCTGACGTTGTAGTTATTAACCCTGGGGAACCTCTGTTCAAGTCCTTCGACAGGCTCAGGACGAACGGTAACTTATTAAATCCGTTCGTGGAACGTGAGGCAGGGTTTCGGCGCGCATGCGCGCCGCTGTCGAGCGCCTGAGCCCGATGCAGCGGGCGATGGCTTGTCGAACCACACTAGAAATAGACTTAATCAGAGCTTCCCTAGAGCCTCCGCCTCACCCCTTCTTTTTAAATATCACGATGTGCTGCCACGGCAGTACATGCGAGGTGCGCTCCCATTCAATCTGGTGCGGTGCGGCTTCGCGCTTGATTTGCGCCTCACTCATTTTGTGCAACGCTTTGATCGGCACGTTTGCATCTTCCGCGCGGTACTCCACAAACGCCACACGGCCACCGGGCTTTAGTGATTTGACTATTGAGCGCATCACCTCGAACGGAAATTCGAGCTCGTGATAAACATCCACCATGATCGCCAGATCGACGCTGCCCACTGGGAGCTTCACATCATCGACGGTGCATAAAATCGGTTTGACGTTGCCGTAGCGTTCATCACGGGCAATCAATGATAAAAGCTGCACCATCTGCGGCTGCACATCGACTGCGTAAATTTTTCCGGTCTTGCCGACGACATCGGCCATACGGCGCGAGTGATACCCCGAGCCTGCGCCAATATCAGCGACCACCATGCCGGGTTTGAGCTTGAGTTCAGCGAGTAATAGATCTGGGCGCTCCTCCTGCATGCGTTCCGGACGTTCCAGCCAGGCCGCCGCCTGCCAGCCCATCACACCGGCAATATCACGTGCCATATACGATTTGCCAATCCCGTCAGTGCTTGGTCTGGTGCGTTGGTACGCGTATGCATCGGCATGTGCGTTGCCGTGCGACACGAGCAACAGTACGAGCACCGCAGCGCGTACTTGAGTGCGCGACCAAAAATGCATTGTGCTTGCGGTCGCCATGTTCAGATTCCTTTAAATTTCAATTTGCGCGCGCCGCGCTAAAATAATTAACATCGCAAGCAAGTATATCGAGTGCAACAACTTCTATTCACTGCTGGTGTACCATCAATGCGCCGTCGGTCATCCTGAAAGAGCGTATGAACCTACAAGATATTTCGATCCGCAACGCGGTCAGATCGTATGCAGCAATGGCTGCCATCGTGTTCACGGTGGCAAGTCTCATTACACTGCCTGCGATCTATTCATTCGCCGATACCGCAGGCGATGCGGCAACCAGTGCGTTCACGCTTGTCAGCGGAGTAATGCTCATCGGGCTTATTGCACTCGTCGGGGGCGCAAAGTGGTTGCTTAACCACATTTCGGGGCGGCTGGAGTTGGTGGTTGCCGAAACCGAGAATCTGCGCGCGGGCGATTGCGACCTGACACGCCGACTGCCGACGATGAGCGGCGCGCTGGGTAAGCTATGCGCATCGCTGAATGCATTCGTCGGCCAGCTTCATGATCTCGTTGCCAGTGTCGCCGCCAATGCCACCGAAATCGCGCTGGCCGCACGACAAATCAGCGCAGGTAACACTGACCTGTCCGCGCGCACTGAAGAACAGGCATCGACCCTCGAAGAAACCGCCTCGAGCATGGAACAATTCACCGTCTCAGTAAAGCAAAATGCCGAAAATACGAAGCTGGCCAGCGGCCTCGCGACATCCGCCTCGGCAGCAGCGCGACAAGGCGGCAGTGTTGTCACCCATGCCGTTGCCAAAATCATTGCGGCAAACGAGAGCGCACGAAAGATCGGCACGATTGTGACGACCATCGACTCCATCGCGTTCCAAACCAATATCCTCGCTCTCAACGCAGCCGTCGAAGCCGCACGCGCAGGCGATCAGGGGCGCGGCTTTGCGGTGGTCGCCTCGGAAGTGCGCGCACTTGCCCAGCGCAGCGCGGCGTCGGCAAAGGAAATCAAGACGCTTATCAATAATACGATTGAGCAGGTGGATGATGGCACCAAGCTCGTGAATGAAGCCGGCACCGCCATGCAAAGCATCATTATCGGCATTGAGCAGGCAGCGGCAATCATGAATGAAATTAGCAGCGCCACTAGCGAGCAATCGGTCGGCATCGAACAAGTCAATCGCGCGATCATGCAGATGGAAGATGTGACCCAGCAAAATGCGGCACTCGTCGAGCAAGCTGCTGCAGCGGCCGAATCAATGCGTGAACAGGCTGAGAATTTAACGTTGCTGGTATCACGATTCAAACTCGACGCTCAGAAAATACGGTCGAGTGGCAGTCGTCAGATGAAGCGAACGTCAAAAAATCTCATTCCTGTTCGCACTAAGCTTGTTGATAGGTTTTAGGAATATCTAGCGCTGGCGAGCCTCGTGGCACGAAAACACCTGAAGAACCTCGCCACTGCTTATTGTACGAAATGGGAACTTCTAAAAACTCTGTCGTACCGGCGAAGGCGTTGAGGCATGCCTCAACTCCAAGTTTTTTTAGGTAATTGATACTGCTTGAAAACTTAGGCCCCGGCCTTCGCCGGGGAGACAGTTTTGAGGTTATGAGAAGTTCCCAAGTGTATTCGTAACATCCAATTAAACTCAGACGCTGCGCAATAACATCCGATCAAGCGCGTTCAGCGTGTCGTAAATTTCCTTGAAATCCGCGAACAACAATTCATCACGCGGTGCGAGCGTGCGAAAGGCCGGATCACGACGGACCAGCGTGAAGATTTTGCGGAAGCTGTTTTGACCATCGATATGCCGCAGGATCGCTGGGCCGAATCTGCCGGGGCTGATCGTGATTGAGACACCGCTATGTGCATGGTCGAGAATAAATGGCTGCCCATTGCTGCGCGCAAATACTTCTGCAAGCTCGGGCCCGGTGACAGGCTCGTGGAACAGAAATGGAATGCAATCTGGATCGCCGTAGACCGCTTTGCAGCTTGCTGAACGGGTGAGATAAAACGAATGCGTTTGCACGCGGCCATGGAACAATTCCGCGATCTGGTATTGCTGACGCATCGGCATGTTGCGGATTGCATCGAGCACGTTCGGCGGGCTGGTGCCCATCACCAAATGGGGCAAATACGATGATCTGCCACACGCGAAATCGGTCAGTTCGATATTCAAGCCATGTCCATCTACCAGCCAATCAAATAGCTCACCGACGGTATAAGAACGATCCTGCGAATGCAGCAGCAAATCGTAAATCCCCGCATCGCCATTGCGGTGGTCACCATACAGCGCCTCGCCACGTTTGAACCAGTTGGTCGCAGGCAGACAACCAAGAATTTGATGCGTGCGGTCAATCTGCTGTGCATACGCATGCTCGTTTGCGTTGATCAACTGCATTAACGATTGCATTTGATACACGCCCGTGCGACCGACCGTGGCGTACACCATCAAGCCCATCGCGCCTGACTCTTTCAACACAGCAAGCAATGCCTTGAGACCGGCATCAGGGCTTGCCAAGTGGTGCAGCACGCCGACGCAATTGATGTAATCGAACTTGCCAACATCCAGCGTCGGCAGATTCAACAGCGAATCATGCACCCAGCGGATGTTGCTGAGACCGCGAATTTCAGCGCGCTGCTGTGCGATTGACGTACTCGCACCGCTGAAATCCAGATGAACAATTTCAGCGTCACTACCGCGCAACTGTTCGGCCAGAAAAATGGTCGAATCACCCGTACCACCGCCCGCAACCAGCGCACGGAACCCGTTGCGAAACGTCTCTTTGCCACCAAAGCAATAATGATTGATCATGGCCAAATCATCGAGCCAAGTCGGCATTAATTGCTTCCGCTCGTCGGCGGGATCGCGCGACGGATATGGCATCGCTTCGTATTGCGCCCTTACTTCAGGAATCGCGTTTGATGACACGTTAGTGCAGCCGCCCACCGCCGCCGGAAGGCGCAGGAAAGACGGGCGTAGTCGGGATCCCGATTTTCGGCAACAGTGCGTGCTGCAACATATGCGTCAACAAGATCACCCGTGACGGGGGCGGGATGATGTAATTCAGCCAATGATGTCCGGGGTCCCTGATCTGCAACAGCGTGCCGGTGTCCACCATCGACACATACCATTTCGGATCGAGCACCGCGCGCAGCTCACCCTGCGGCTGCTCGTCAGGCATGGGGGTATTAAGCTCTTCCCGCCGTTTCGCAGCGCGGGCGATCAACAGATCGAGTTCAGTAACAGAAAGTTTTGAGATATCGACGCTCACGTTGATTCCTTTTTTTGCAATATTGGCAATATTTAAAAATAGCAAGCAAGTTGGCAGCACCACCACCACGAGACTTCATTGTAACGACAGCCAGCCACGGATGAAAATCGGGCGACACCAACGCCAGCCGATAAAATGTACGCATTCCTCACAAACTCAATAGACATGGTCAAAAATCTCCCCGCCAAGTGGCTTCAACTACTCAGCCACGACGCGACAGTACATCTGCAGCGCGCAACGGCAGCCGCAGAACGTGAAGTGGCACTTGGCAAAAATATTTTTCCGCCGCGCGCCGATTGGTTCGCAGCTTTTCACCATGTCGCACCCGAGAATGTGCGGGCCGTTATCTTAGGCCAGGACCCCTACCCCACGCGCGGCAACGCGATGGGCCTCGCGTTTTCCGTACCGCGCAGCGTAAAGCCTGCTGCATCGCTTCAAAATATTTACAAAGCACTCAACAACGATCTTGCCATCTCGCCCGCTGCGCATGGTGACCTCAGCAATTGGGCCGCGCAAGGTGTGCTGCTGCTCAATAGCGTATTGACGGTGGAAGAAGGCCAGCCAAACGCGCACGCAGAGCTGGGATGGCGGCAATTCACCGATGCGGTGATCGAAGCCATTGGCGGTAGCCATCAAACGCCGAAAGCGTTTTTGCTTTGGGGTGCGCACGCGCAAAAAAAGGCGACGCTGATCGATACGCGCCGTCACCTTGTCCTCAGCTCAGCACATCCTTCGCCACTTTCTGCGCGACGGGGGTTTTTTGATTGCAAACATTTTTCACAGACGAACGCGTTTCTTGTCTCAAAAGGCGTTGCCGCGATCAACTGGGCACTTCCAACTGTTTCCGACGTAAAAATCTAAGAAAGTCTAGAACCGGCGAGGCTTGCGGCACGTTTTTGCCTGGGAAAGCCCGTGGATTGGCGATCCATGCTTTATTTTGGGTATAACGCCTTCGGCTGCTGCGATTTCAGTGCGCCACCATTCCCAACATCCGTCGTTTTTCTGCGGCCAAATCCGACGCCAGATTGCTCAATTCGCCTACACACGCAAACCCGGTTAGCAGCGAGAATTTATCCACAATCTTCACCACGCGGATACGCATTCTGAAATTCGCTTCCGCAAAATCTGAACCCGCCAAAACCCGCTGAAAGGATGGCCATGAACGCTGGAATCCGCTTCGTCGCAAACATAAATCGCGTTTCCGCGAATGTGCCGACGAGCGACCCGCGCCTCGATATGCGCTTGACGGAAAACTTTTTGGATGATGAGTCGGTTGGCACGGGCTGGATCTGGGTTGCGGCGATATTGATCGGCGTTGTACTCATCGTTTCCGGCTATCTGGTGCAGGAATCCTCGCGTTTTTAGCACAAGACAAGCCATGCTTCCGATCAGAGGTAGGGTACACAAGCTTCTGCGTCGCAGACTGTGGTCGCGGATGCCTATAAACCCGAAAAAATTCTAACCGCCGATAACCGGCAAAGGAGTATGGAAATGGCTGAGATTATTGACGTCGTCACCAAGAAAACCGTCGTTAACGAGGAAGAAATGAACCTCGATCCGCTTACCGGCGAGCCGGGCGCGCACCCGTTGGGTACAGGTGCGGGCGCTGCATCAGGAGGTATGGCAGGCGGCGCCGTTGGCATGGCGGTAGGCGGGCCGATAGGCGGTGCCATTGGTCTGGCCGTCGGCGCAATCGCCGGTGCGCTGTCAGGCAAGAGCGCAGCCGAGGCAGTCAACCCGACGGCCGAAGAAATCTACTGGAAAGAAACCCTCGTTCGCGAGCCCTACTACGTTCCGGGCAAGCCATACGCGTATTTCGCACCGGGTTTTCGCGCCGGCTGGGAAGGCCGCGTGCGTTTCGATGGCCGCAGCTTTGCCGATGCAGAAGGCGATCTTGCCGCAGCTTATATTCTTTCCAAAACCGAGCTCGATCCTTCTTGGATGGACGTAAGACCGGCGGCGGAAGCAGCCTGGAACCGGGTGGATCACTGGATGAAGAGGATTATCTAGCCCGATCTGAAGTTTCGCAGGATGCAGGCGGCAGCGGCGTCGACGCATATCAGCGAAACGGGCTGCAACAACTGCGTCGCGAACTGGGTAATTACTGCTTAAGGCAAACATCAATTTGCGATTGAACTAGTCCTGCAACTGCGCAAACTCCCTGTTTCATACATCATGCGTTTGCAGCAGCGATTGCAAATGCGAAACCAACGCCGTCTTCAGCGCTTTCGGCTTGATGATTTTAAATTGCAGATCGAGGCGCGCAAGTTCTCGTGCAAACCACGTTAAATCGTCGGCCTGCGCATCGAGGCGAATACCGCCTGCCTGTCCTGTAATTTCATTTCCACTTCATTAGTGCATTAATTGTATCGGTACGCAAAAAAAGCCGTCATTCCCGCGAATGGTGAAGGCACGCCTTCACTCCAGCGGCGTTCGCCTTAAAGTCACTGGATCCCCGCCTTCGCGGGGACGACGA
>JAYURJ010000174.1:0-33951 GCA_043756275.1 Betaproteobacteria bacterium
GCCTGGGTCCGAGGCTCGAAGAAGCTGTAAAGAACATCGCCTCGGACATGACCGTTCTTCGACAAGGTATAGGCACCGGCCATCATGAACATTGCCCCATACATCATGATCATGACGTCGAACGCCCAGGAATGGGGCGTGTCAAGAAAATAACGCGAGAATACTTCCCACGTAATCAGTACCGTCAGCCCGACAGCGAGCCAGGAAAAGGCCTGACCGAAAAAAGTACTGACTTTATCGACAAAGAGAAAAAGTTTCTGCATATTTTGCCCGCTCAAAAAAATCAACCATCCGGACGCTGCCCGGATGGTTGATGAATGCTTTGAAAATCCCTCAGGCCTTCTTGGGAGCTGCGGCTTTGGCACCAAAGAAATGGTTCATCGCCATGCGACGGCTGATGTTTGTGTCTTGATCCCATTTCACGGCGCGCTCAGCGAATACCTTTTGCGATTCGACAATTTCCTTGAACAAGGCGTTTTCGGCTGATTTCTTCTCAAGGATCGCACTCCACAGCGTGAGCTGATCTTGCAGCAAAGCATCCGGGGTTTTGTAGAACTTCACCTTGTCTTTGGTCTGCAACTCGATATAGTCCTTGGAGTACCGGTCGATCGCTTTCCAGGACATATCTGCCGACGACGCTTCTACGGCGCCTGCAATGATCGCCTTCATTTTTGCCGGTAGCGCGTCGTACTTGGTCTTGTTAAACGTGATCTCGAATGTTTCAGCGCTCTGGTGGTAGCTCTGCAGCATGCAAACCTTGGACACGTCGGGGAAGCCGAGCAAACGGTCGGAAGTGGCATTGTTGAACTCAGCACCATCGAGCAGACCACGATCCAGTGCCGGGACAATTTCGCCGCCGGGAAGTGCGTTCACGGCCGCGCCCATCGCGGTGAACAAATCGATCGCCAGCCCATTGGTGCGGAACTTGAGACCTTTGAAATCTGACGATTTGGTAATCGGCTTCTTGAACCAGCCCAGCGGCTGCGTCGTCATTGGACCGTAAAGGAAAGACACCACATTGCCACCGATCGAAGCGTAAAGCTTGTTCAACAGTTCATGGCCACCGCCATATTTGTGCCACGACAGCAACATGTTCGCATCCATACCGAATGCGGGTCCGGAATTCCACAGTGCCAGTGCATTCTGCCGACCGTAGTTGTAACCCAGCACGCCGTGGCCACCATCAAGCGTGCCTTTCGAGACCGCATCGAGCAGGCCAAACGCAGGCACGACCGAGCCGGCAGGCAGTACCTCAATCTTCAAATCGCCGCCGGTCATGTCATTGACCTTCTTGGCGAAGTCGACAGCGTATTCGTGGAAAATATCTTTGGATGGCCAGGTGCTCTGCCAGCGCATGCTGATCGGTCCGGCTTGTGCCTTCGCTATCATTGGAAAACCAGTAATTGCCGCACCGGCTGCGACTGCAGTACTGGCCAGGAATTTCCGGCGAGCCGGCTTGGTGTTTACAGACGTGTCAGTCGATACGATTTTCTCAGTCATACATCCTCCAGGGTTTTTGATTTATGGTGTTTATGCCATGTCAGGGTAACTCAGCGCGCGTGAACTTACATAGCTCCGCGACCGCAGCCTAAGATGCTAGTCGCCCACTGTCAGTTTCGCAATAGCTTTGCGTCAATAAAATGTAGCAACCGTTTTTATCTGTCGGCGATGGTGCAGTGCAACACTGTTGAAGTGTTGCCTCCGCGCCAGGATTAGGTCTGTGTTCCGTGTGAGCATGATGCAGTTCGTGTGGTTATGAAAAGGTATTCATGAGTCTAGCCCAGCAAAAATTATCCTTCACATTCAACAAGTTTTTCGACTCCGAAAAAGCTAGCGGGATTTTGCTGATTGCTTGTACGGTCGCCTCGCTGGTGATCGCGAATTCGCCGGTCGGTGTGCATTATCTGGGCTTTTGGCAAACAGAGGTCGGCGGGCTGACTGTTGAATATTGGATCAACGATGCGCTGATGGCGATTTTCTTTTTGTTCATTGGTCTGGAGCTCGAACGCGAACTTTATGTTGGCGAGTTGTCGGACTTCAAAAACGCGCTCCTGCCGATTTTCGCCGCTGTCGGCGGCATGGCTGCACCTGCCCTGATCCATTTCGCCTTCAATGCCGGGACACCCACCCAGGACGGCATCGGAATTCCGATGGCGACTGACATTGCCTTTGCGCTGGGCGTGCTGGCCATCCTTGGCAATCGAATTCCCGCGTCCCTAAAAGTGTTCGTCGTGGCATTCGCGGTCATCGATGATCTGGGCGCAATCATCGTCATTGCGCTGTTTTATACGGCGAAGCTTTCAGTTTGGTACTTCGCCGGGGCGATGGCCGTAATGGCGCTGCTGGTGACGCTCAACCGTGTGTTCGGGGTCATGTCACTGGTGCCGTATTTGCTGGGTGGCGCGCTGATGTGGTTTCTGATGTTGAAATCAGGCATACACGCCACGATCGCGGGCGTGATGCTGGCGTTTGCCATTCCGTTTTCGGCCAAAGACGAAGACACAAAGTCACCTTCTCACCGGCTCGAACACTTTTTGCATAGGCCGGTCGCGTTCGCGATCCTGCCGATTTTTGCGCTTGCCAACACCGGTATCCCCATCGGTGCTGACTGGTTTCAAAGCCTCGCGAGTATCAACAGCGCAGGCATCATGGCGGGCTTGCTGGTAGGCAAACCGTTGGGGGTGACGTTGCTTTGTTTGGTTGCCGTTGCTGGCGGAGTCTGCCAGTTGCCGCCCGACTTGAAATGGGGGCATGTCATTGGTGCCGGGATCCTTGGCGGTATCGGTTTCACCATGTCGATTTTCATTACCAATCTCGCCTTCGCCGGAAATGCGGAGACCATCAACGCCTCAAAGATAGCGATTTTGCTGGCATCGCTGGTGGCGGGAACGGTAGGGTTTCTATGGTTGCGGTTTTCAGGCAAAACGGCAACTTTTTCCAATTCGCAATAGAAACAAAATGATTGCGAATCGTAGAAACTTGGATTGGGCAACGCGTAGCGTACCCACCATCCAACATCCGCGTGGGCACGTAGGCTTTGCCCACCCTTGCTAATGGTTTCTAATTTTGAATCGGGTTCGTTGCCTCGACAGGCTCAGCGCAGGCCAAGCTCACAACGAACGGAATCAATAAGTTACCGTTCGTCCTGAAATTGTCGAAGGACTTGATCAGAGATCCCCTAGCTCACGTGATGCGCGTAAACCCGCTTCAGGCCTTCGATGTCTGTGATACGCACAAATTTCTGTTCGACCTCGATAAGCCCATCGTTGTGAAATCTTGAGAACGCGCGGCTGACGGTTTCCAGCTTGAGGCCAAGATAGCTGCCGATCTCTTCGCGGGTCATGCGCAAATTAAATTCGAGGGGCGAATAGCCGCGCGCATTCAAGCGCTGTGAGAGATTAAGCAGGAATGCGGCAATCCGCTCCTCGGCGCGCATCACGCCGAGCAGCATCATGACGCCACTTTCGCGCACGATTTCACGGCTCATCATCTTGTGAAAATGGCGCTGCAGCCCGCTGACTTCGCGCGCCAGCTCTTCCAGCCGCGCATAGGGAATACTGCAAACCTCGCTGTCTTCGAGCGCGATGGCGTCGCAATTGTGGATGCCCTGCCCGATACCATCCATGCCGAGGATCTCGCCACCCATTGAAAACCCGGTCACCTGGTCGCGGCCATCATCAAAGGTCACGCGCGCTTTGAAAAACCCGCTACGCACCGCGTAGATCGCATCAAAAACTTCGCCGGCACGGTAAAGCGCCTCACCGCGTTTGACTTTGCGACGCACGTTGACGAGATTATCGAGCTGGTCGAGCTCTTCGTTCGACAAACCAGCGGGCAGGCAGATTTCGCGCAGGTTGCAATTGGCACACGCGGCCTTAAGTTCGGCCAGCACCAGATGTGTGCTCTGCTGTCGTGCCAGTTCGCCTAGGGACATGAAATTACCGGCTTTCGTTGGGTTAAATGCAGGGGCGCATTTGATCCACATCAAAACACACTTTTGCCATGCGGGCGCGCTACTGCAATCGAAGGGGTCGATGTCAAATTGATTCTTGAAAAAACAAATTGATTACGACCCCTTTTTGCTACACGACCCTGACCAGCAGAAAACAATGTGACCCTCACTCCTTAGTTCCTTTGCGTTCACTTTCCTTGTCCGCGACCGCTTTCGGGATGATCCACCACGATCCTCTCTTGGCTGGTACGAGTCGCTCGATTGCGACGCTTTCAAGCTCATCCGGTGAGATGTTGGAGACATCTGAGTCCGTGGGAGCTGCCGAAAATTCCTTGAGTTGCTCAACGAGCGTACGTACGGCATCGGAATCTAGGGGAATGTCCAAAGCCGATGACTCTTCGTTCCCGGGCGTGTGCTTGTTCCATATGGCTACGACGAGGTTGCTTTCGTCACCTGGCGGTCGTGGGGCTAACTGAAGTAGACCCAGTTGCCGATCAGCTTCAGAGGCCACGGATAGAGATTGGTTGATGCTCGAAAGGGCTGCTTTTAGATCCGGTCCCCAGAGAAAGTCTTGGTGCTTGGTCAAAAACGCAGGCGTGCAATTACGATGAAGCTTATCGCCAGAGACAAAGATATGACAGAACGGCAGATAGAACAGATACGCAATATCTGCGCGATTCGATGCTCGCTCCGCAGAGATCAGCTTCGCAGCAAGCGCGATCTGAAAGAACAGCTCAACAGTTAGGACGTGTGCAGCGTATGGCGCATGGCGGGCAAGCGGGGGAAAACCTGCAGATTCCCAGCGGTGGTAGATCTGGCCACACAAGTGACTGGGCACATGAATGAACGCAAACAGGAGTGCAATTTTGTCTTCTGGGGCTGCCTGCGAATGTACGAGACTCGCAGCAAGTCCATAGGCGTCACTCACAGTTTTGCAAGTTTGGGGTGTGATGCCCAGCGCTCCCATTCTTTGGGCGACTTCTGGCAGGTTTAGACTTGTAAGCATTTCGCGCCAAGACGAAGCAGCATCTCGCTCTACCTCGTAGAACATTCCACGTTGCCAACGCGCAAACGATTCTGCCTCTCGTGATCTTTCAAAAACAACACCTGGCTTTCCATCTTTGCTACGTACTGGACGCCCTCCCGCTTGCGGAACTTGTCCAAGACGTGGCGCCGCGTACCCCATCAGGTTGGCAATGCTCAACTGCATGTGATGAACGCACGGGGCGCCGGACATGACTGGTGACTTATCAGCAAGGATACGGACCTCGTCCTGTGGTGTCCTGGAAGATGCGGCGCGTTGCTGCTTGGTAAGGTCGGCCAGTGTCTCAACGAAAAAAATAGGACACACGACAGGCAAGAAAAAATGGTCGAACCACACCGACTCATCGAGCGTGAGCGATTGCAGAAACGACTTGTCGAAGAGTACAACTGGCCCCATATCGTCAATTGATAATTTCTATTGTCACTTCATATGCTTTTTCGGATAGCCATTCCTGCGATCCGAGAGTTTTATCAATGCGGTAACGGACCGCTAGTGGCCGGTAGCAGGATTTCGAGGTCCATACCGCCCGAGTAATCGGGATAAAAATCCGCCAACTTTCAAATTCAACTCACGCTCACCACGAGAAGACCCGTGATCAAATCAATCCGAACTCCATCCGCAGCTTCTTCGTCAGCTTCAGCGCCACCAGCTCATACGAGCGCTTGATCAGTTGCTTCAGTTCAGCATCCGAGACTTTCTTCAGATCAATGATTTGCACCCACTTTGCGCGGGCCATGTAGGGCGCTGGGATAAAACCATCGCGGTCGGTGAAGGACAAAAAAAGATCGTCATCGACCTTGAATGACACTGTGGCGCGCGCTTTCGTATCGACGAATGCGACGCAGAACATCTTGCCGCCGATGGAATAAACCTGATCCACGCCCCACTTGATATCGCCGGTGGCGTGCGGCAAGGCGGCGCAGAATTTTTTAATTGCGGCTATATTCATTCGCTGTCACCAAAATTGCCAAACTCAAGCACTGGCGCGCTTTAACAGGCATTTTCTGCCTCCGAGGCCCGCCAATGCTAGGGTTTCACTTTTGATTTGTCGATCACCTGATAAAACACTTCGCCCGGCTTGATCATACCGAGCTCGACGCGCGCGCGCTCTTCCACGGCATCGATACCCTGCTTCAGATCACGCACTTCAGCATCAAGACCGGCATTGCGCGCGGTGAGTTGCACGTTCTTTTCTTTTTGCTGATCGACCTTGGTCGAAAATTCCCACACGCGCAGCCAGCTGCCTTTGCCCATCCAAAGCGGATACTGGATGGCAACGATAAAGCCGATCAGTGCGTAGGTAAGATATTTCACGTGGTCCGCAGGTAAATTAGCGAATGTTGTAATACGCCGACATCCCGGCGTAGCTCGCCGCATCGCCCAACTCTTCTTCGATGCGCAGCAACTGATTGTATTTGGCCATGCGATCTGAACGTGAGGCCGATCCGGTCTTAATCTGCAGCGCATTCATCGCCACTGCGATATCGGCAATGGTCGTGTCCTCGGTTTCGCCGGAGCGATGCGAAATGACCGCTGTGTAATTCGCGCGCTTGGCCATTTCAATCGCGGCGAATGTTTCCGACAACGTGCCGATCTGGTTGACCTTGATGAGGATCGAATTGGCCACGCCCTTAGTGATACCTTCACGCAGAATCTTGGTGTTCGTCACGAACAGATCATCGCCGACGAGCTGGATTTTCTTGCCGAGTTTTTCGGTAAGAATCGCCCAGCCATCCCAATCATCTTCGGCCATGCCGTCTTCGATGGAGATGATCGGGTACTTATCGCACCAGGTCGCGAGCAGATCGGTGAATTGCGTGGAATTAAAGGCAAGTTTTTCTGCCTCAAAACGGTACTTGCCTTCTTTACGAAATTCGCTGGCCGCGCAATCGAGACCAATCAGGATGTCTTCGCCGGCCACATAGCCGGCTTCGGCAATTGCCTTCATGATGTACTGCAATGCAGCTTCGTTGTTGGCGAGATTAGGCGCGAAGCCACCCTCATCACCGACGTTCGTATTGTGCTTTTCGGCGTGCAGGATTTTCTTCAGCGTGTGGAACACTTCCACGCCCGCGCGCAGTGCTTCGCGAAACGTCGGCAGCCCGGCCGGGATGATCATGAATTCCTGCATGTCGAGCACGTTATCGGCATGTGCACCGCCGTTGATGATGTTCATCATCGGCACCGGCATTTGCATCGGTGCGGCTCCACCTAAATAGCGGTAAAGCGAAAGACCAGACTCATCGGCAGCGGCTTTGGCGCACGCCATGGAGACGGCCAGAATCGAATTTGCACCAAGGCGCGATTTACTTTCAGTGCCGTCGAGCTCGATCATGGTTTTGTCGATGAAAGCTTGCTCACTCGCATCGAGCCCAATGACTGCCTCACAGATTTCGGTGTTGATATGTTCACAAGCCTTCAACACACCACGACCCAGATAGCGATGCGGGTCTTTGTCGCGTAGCTCGATCGCTTCGCGCGAACCGGTGGACGCACCCGACGGTACGGCAGCACGGCCAATCACGCCGGACTCAAGCAATACATCAGCTTCAACGGTAGGGTTGCCGCGCGAATCCAGAATTTCGCGGGCGACGATATCAACAATGGCGGTCATTAAAAAATATCCTTACTGAAAGAGTTTTTGATTGTCTCCCTCCCCCTCGTGGGGGAGGGCCGGGGACAAGGGTACACTTGAAGCGAAGCAGAGGGGGTCGCAATTGCGAACATCACGCGCTCGCCTTTGTACCTTGCACCACGCGCAACCCCGCCTCGCCATGAATCTGCTTGTGCTGCTCCAGCCCGGCCTTGACGAACGAAATAAACAACGGATGACCATCGCGCGGCGTGGAGGTAAATTCCGGATGGAACTGGCAACCATAAAACCACGGGTGCGCATGCTTGCCCGCGTCGAGCTCGACCATTTCGGTCAACGATTCCGAATTGGTGCGCGCCGAGATCACCATGCCAGCCGCCTCAAGGCGCGGCACATAATGATTGTTGACTTCGTAACGATGACGATGACGCTCGCTCACGGTCGTGCTTTGGTAGATGCGGTGCGCGAGTGTGTCAGGGCGCACGGTGCAAGGCTGCGCGCCCAGCCGCATGGTGCCACCGAGATTGGAACTGGCATCGCGCTTCTCCACCACGCCGTCGTGGTTTTGCCATTCGGTGATGAGAGCGACCACAGGGTGCGGGGTTTCACCATCAAACTCTGTGGAGTTGGCGTTGGCGAGCCCAACTACATTACGTGCAAACTCGATCGTCGCGATCTGCATGCCTAAACAAATACCGAGATAGGGAATTTTATTTTCGCGTGCGAATTTAACCGCCGCGATTTTTCCCTCAGTGCCGCGTTTGCCGAACCCACCGGGAACCAGAATGGCATCCATATTGGCCAGTGCAGCCACGCCATCTTTCTCTATCTGCTCTGAATCCATGTAGTGGATATTGACCTTCGTGCGCGTGTGAATGCCCGCGTGGATCAGTGCTTCTGAAAGTGATTTGTAGGAGTCCGTCAGGTCAACGTATTTGCCGACCATCGCCAATTCGATCTGATGCTCAGGATGCTCAAGCGCATCGACGATGTTGTCCCACAACGTGAGATCGGCGGGCTTCGGCGTGAGATGCAGTTTGCGGCAAACGATTTCGTCGAGACCCTGCTTGTGCAGCATCTTGGGTATTTTATAAATCGAGCTGGCGTCGTAACAGGAAATCACTGAACCCATATCGACGTTGGTGAACAAGGCAATCTTGCGGCGGTCGTCGTCAGGAATGGGGCGATCACTGCGACACATCACCACGTCCGGCTGGATACCGATCTGGCGCAACTCTTTAACGCTGTGCTGCGTAGGTTTGGTTTTGATTTCGCCCACCGTCGGCAAATACGGCACGAGTGTTAGGTGGATATAGCAGGTATTGTCGCGTCCCTGCTCGATACCCATTTGACGAATCGCCTCCAGGAATGGCAGCGATTCAATGTCACCGACCGTGCCGCCGATTTCGATAATGCCGACTTCAGCATCAACGGTGCCCGCGCGAATAGAGGATTTGATTTCATCGGTGATATGCGGAATCACCTGCACCGTGCCGCCCAGATAATCGCCGCGCCGCTCTTTGTTGATGACGCGCTCGTAAATCTGGCCGGTGGTGAAATTGTTCGATTTCTTCATCTTCATCGAGATGAAGCGCTCGTAATGTACAAGATCGAGATCGGTTTCCGCACCATCGTCGGTGACGAACACTTCGCCGTGCTGAAAAGGCGACATCGTGCCGGGATCCACGTTGATATACGGGTCCAGCTTCATCATCGAGACTTTGATACCGCGCGATTCAAGAATGGCGGCGAGAGAGGCGGCGGCGATCCCTTTGCCAAGGGAAGAAACCACACCACCGGTAACGAAAATATACTTGGTCATTTTGTTGACCTCCAGCTACTGGGGTTGGGAAACCCCGGGTTGGAAATTAGTATTTTACACGATGTGGGAGTGAGGCCGAAATGAATCCAAAGGTGCGAATGAGAACAGTGTGGCGCTGGAAAAATCAGTATATTCAGGTGGCGGTTTACCCGCCGCCAAAAAAATTATTTGCTGCCTGTTGCTTCCTTTTGTCACTGGCTAACCCCAAACAAGTGCCTCTTTGCAGCGCGAACAGCCGATAAGTTGCCAAAGTAGTTGGATCACGACATCACCCGCGTTTGCAGTGCCTCCTGTGCCAACGTATTAATACTTTTGCCTTGCGCTTGAGCGGCAATGGCGAGTTTTTCATGCAACTCCGGGGTGATTCGCAGGTTAAATTTCCCGGAGAAGTGACGCCGTGGTTCAAAACCTTTTTCCTTGCTGACCTCCAGAAAAACCAACAGCGAACGCTTGAACTCAGCGCGCAGTTCCTTTGGATTCTTCCCGTAGAAGTCGGCGCCACCGTTGATTCCAAGAATCTCTCCTCGGAATAGGTCGAGTTCCGGGTCGTACTCGATCTTGGCGTGGTAACCGTCAATTGTCATTACGTTCATGGCTCGACTCCGTGTTGTTCCAACCATTTGCGGATGCTGGTCACCGCGCCTTTATCCGTGTTTGGAGATGGATGAGGACGGTGGAATACCCGCACTTCGTCAAACAGAACCACCGCGACGCGGCTACCCTCTCGCTCAGTTACCTCTGCGCCTAACTCAATGAACAATGTTTCGATATCGCGCCATTGAATGTTCGCACCTGTCGGGTGAGTGAAGATTAAATTCAGCGTGCGTTGATGCTTTCTCTTCATCTATTAATAGTACCACAATATAGTACCTGCCCATCAACACTTTGCTGGCCGGAAAGTCATTGATCAAGCCGCCTCGCTAAACCCAAATTCCTTCGCCAGCATCGCGTAGGACCGGTGTCGCGCTTGCGGATCGTGCGTCCATGTATTAATCACGATTTCATCCAGTGCGAATTTCGCCGCCAGTGCATGCAGGCGTTCCGCGACTTGCGAAACGTTGCCAACAATGGCTTTGCCGCGCAGCGATTCGATGGTTACGCGTTCTGCGTCCGTATAAAAGGCGTAATCCGTATCGGCATCTTCGGGCGACACCAACGGCGTGCGTAGCCCCTTTTCAAAACCTACTCGCCAGTGTTCGCGTGTCTTCAACAAGTGTCGTGCTCGGGCTTCAGACTCCGCCGCCAGCGCCCAAACGCAGATGGTGGCGTGGGGAAGTGGGTAACGCTCGCTGGGACGATAGAGGCGGCGATAAAGCTCCAGCGCCTGCTCGGTGCCACGACCTTCGGTGAAAAAATAAGCGTAGGCATAAGGCAGACCAAGATAGGCTGCCAACTGCGCGCCGTAATCTGAGCTGCCGAGTATCCATAACTCGGGGCTGGTCAACCCCAGCGGGTGTGCCTTGATTTGCCTGAAGGCGTGTCCCGCAGGCAGTGGCGTGCCTGACACCCACGATTGCAGATCGAGGACTTGCTGGGGAAATTCCTCGGCGGCATTTTGATGCGGATTCAAGGCGAAGGCGGTTGCGCGATCTGAGCCCGGTGCACGACCAACACCCAAATCGATACGACCGGGCGCGATTGCTTCCAGTACGCGAAACTGCTCGGCAACTTTAAGCGCCGAATAATGCGGCAGCATCACGCCAGCGCTACCAATGCGAATGCGCGCAGTGGTCGCGGCAATCGCCGCCATCAGCACTTCGGGTGCCGTGCCGACGATGCTGTCGCTGTTGTGATGCTCAGATACCCAGTAACGGTGGTAGCCCAGTTGATCGCAATGTCGCGCTAGCGCCAGGCTTTCCTGAATAGCCAAGTGCTGGCTCTTGCCTTTTGCGGCGGGGGACTGATCGAGGACGGAGATTTTCACTGGAACCGTATTTTCAATTGAGACCGTATCTTACGTTGTCGGCCGTAAAACCCTGTCCGCGCGAATCCTTTCAGCGTGTAGTCCGCTCTGTAGTGAAATGCACGCAATAAATCGCATAAACTTCGCGCATGAGAGTCAACGGCAAGCTTACCCGCAGTATCTGGTCTGACGATCGTGAACGCTGTGCACACGTAATCGATGCAACACGTCTGCCGTTCGCATTCGAAACCGTTTCGCTGACCAATTTGCCCGAGGTGGCGCATGCGATCCGATCAATGCAAGTTCGCGGCGCGCCGCTCATCGGCGTGGCGGCGGCGTTCGGTGTGGCGCTGGAAATGCAGCGTGAGTGTTCCGATGCCGCGCTTTCAGCCGCTATCAGCATTCTCGGCGCAACCCGTCCCACAGCCGTGAATCTGCGATGGGCACTGACAGCGATGCAACGAACACTCGCACCGCTTGCGCCATCGCTTCGCGCCGACGCTGCCTGGTTGCAAGCCAAACAAATGGCGGACGATGACGTTATCACCAACGAGGCCATCGGCAATCACGGCCTTTGTGTCATTGGCGCGCTGCACGAAGAACTCAAACGCCCCGTCAATATTCTCACCCACTGCAATGCAGGTTGGCTGGCAACAGTCGATTGGGGCACCGCACTCGCCTGCATCTACAAAGCCTTTGATGCCGATATTCCGCTGCATGTATGGGTCGATGAAACCCGACCGCGCAATCAGGGCCTGCTCACCGCTTGGGAGCTGCGCGAGCACGGCGTGCCGCACACCTATATTGTCGATAACGCGGGCGGCCATTTGATGCAGCACGGCAAGGTCGACATGGTGCTGGTTGGGGCTGATCGCGTTTCAAAAAACGGTGATGTTGCCAATAAAATTGGCACCTATCTGAAAGCGTTAGCTGCGCACGACAACGGCATTCCGTTTTACGCCGCATTGCCCAATTCCACCATCGATCTCACGTTAACTGACGCTCTGAAAGAAATTGAGATAGAGGAACGTGCAGAAACGGAGGTCCGCTCTGTTATTGGCTTACAGGCAGAAGTGCCGCCAAAAGCCGCACCAGTGCTTATTGTTGATAAAAACACACCAGTATCTAACCCTGCTTTTGACGTGACACCAGCGCGTCTCGTCACTGGCATCATCACCGAGCGTGGCGTATTCGCGCCTGCAAATCTGGCCGCAGCAATATCGAACTAAACGTCATGTCATTCCTGAACCTCGATCACATTCCGCACAAGACACTCCGCAACGACATCATCTGCACCTCGTTGCGCATGAACGAACTCGGCATCAATCAGGGCAAAGCGGGCAACGTTAGCGCACGCATTGATGGCGGCTTTCTGGTGACGCCCACTGGCATCCCATACGAAGAAACCAAACCCGAACAAATCGTCGCAATGAATATGGACGGCACGCCTGACGGGGCCGTGCTGCCCTCTTCCGAATGGCGCTTTCATCGCGACATCTATGCCTCTGAGAACCACGTCAACGCCATCGTCCACACCCACGCGCCTTACGCCACCACACTCGCTTGCATGGATCGCTGCATCCCGCCATTCCACTATATGGTTGCAGTGGCGGGCGGCAGCGACATCCGCTGCGCGCCCTACGCGACTTTTGGCACGCAGGAATTATCGAATCATGTTATCGCTGCACTGCACCATCGCAAAGCCTGCCTGATGTCGCACCACGGCATGATCAGTTGCGGCGAAACGTTGCAAAAAGCATTGGCATTGGCCGTGGAAGTGGAAACTCTCGCGCGCATGTACTGGCAGGCACTGCAAATCGGTGAACCTGCGCTGTTGGACGAGGCGGAAATGCGTGTCGTTATCGACAAATTCCAGACTTATGGGCAACAACCGCTGCAACCGCTATCAGAGTAATGTGACCGGCTGTTGACGTTTCTCTCTATCGCCCGATATGGGATAATCATGCCCACTAAATTTCGAAAACGCGACAGCCTGAGTGATCGCGTTTCAAGCCATCCAAATGGCGCTTTCCCGGAGAAATCATCATGCACGCGCAAGCCAAACCCGTTCAAATGAACGACGCGCCCACCAGCAACCGAAAACTGCTGGCCTGGGTGGCAGAAATCGCCGCGCTCACCAAACCTGACCGTATCTACTGGTGCGATGGCTCCGACGCAGAATACCAACGTCTTTGTGCTGAACTGGTTACGGCTGGCACCTTCAAAAAGCTCAACGAAAAATTGCGCCCCAACTCCTATCTGGCGCTCTCCGATCCCACCGATGTGGCGCGCGTCGAAGACCGCACCTTTATCTGTTCAGTCAAACAAGAAGACGCGGGGCCAACCAATAACTGGATGGCACCAGTCGAAATGAAGGCAACGCTCAACAAATTGTTCGATGGCTGCATGCGCGGTCGCACCATGTATGTGGTGCCGTTCAGCATGGGGCCGCTGGGCTCGCATATCGCCCACATCGGCGTTGAGCTATCCGATTCACCGTACGTAGCGGTCAACATGAAGCTGATGACGCGGATGGGCAGCAAGGTACTCGACGTGCTGGGACCGGATGGCTCATTCGTACCGGCGCTGCATTCGGTGGGCGCGCCACTCAATGCAGGACAAAAAGATGTGCCGTGGCCTTGTAATCATGACCACAAATACATCGTGCACTTTCCTGAAACACGCGAGATCTGGTCTTACGGCTCGGGTTACGGCGGCAACGCCCTGCTGGGCAAAAAATGTTTCGCGCTGCGCATCGCCTCCGTGATGGGCAATGCCGAAGGCTGGCTGGCCGAACACATGCTGATCCTCGGCGTCAAAACACCCGAGGGCAAAAAGCACTACGTCACTGCAGCGTTTCCATCGGCCTGCGGTAAAACCAACTTTGCGATGCTGATTCCACCCGAATCGTTCAAGCAGCAAGGTTGGGAGGTGACCACGGTAGGTGACGACATCGCATGGATAAAACCTGTCGTTGACGAAAAATCGGGGATGGTAAAGCTGTACGCCATCAATCCGGAAGCGGGGTTTTTCGGCGTAGCGCCAGGCACTTCTTATGAGACCAATCCGAACTGCATGGAATCGGTCAAGGCCAATACCATTTTCACCAACGTTGCACTCACGCCTGAAGGCGATGTTTGGTGGGAGGGCATGACCAAAGTATCGCCTGCACACTTGACTGATTGGCAGGGTAAAGCCTGGACGCCAGATTGTGGCCGTCTCGCTGCACACGCAAATTCACGATTCACCGTTGCCGCAACCAGTTGTCCGTCGCTGGACCCGCAATGGGATAACCCGGCCGGTGTGCCGATCTCGGCCATGATTTTTGGCGGCCGTCGCTCCACCACGGTGCCGCTGGTAACCGAAGCTAACAACTGGAATGAAGGCGTCTACATGGCGGCAACGCTCGGTTCCGAGACCACCGCCGCAATCACAGGACAAGTTGGCGTGGTACGTCGCGACCCATTCGCAATGATCGCCTTCTGCGGCTACAACATGGCGGACTATTTTGATCACTGGGTCAACGTCGGGGCAAAGGTTGGTGCCGCTGCGCCTAAGCTCTACTGCGTGAATTGGTTTCGCAAAAACGAGCAAGGCAAGTTTGTCTGGCCGGGCTTTGGCGACAACATGCGCGTATTGAAATGGATCATTGAACGCGTTGAAGGCAAAGCGCCCGCGCAACAAACTGCGCTGGGCAATATCCCTGATTATGGCGATCTCGATTGGAGCGGTGCTGATTTTTCAGAGCAGACATTCAAGGCGATTACGGCTATCGATCAAGCGCAATGGCAGCAGGAGCTCACCCTGCACGATGAATTGCTGACCAAGCTCGAATACCATCTGCCTGCGGCGCTAAAAAAGCGCTATGGGGCGTTGCAGCAATCTTTAGCCACTTAGCAACGTACGAAGCCAGCACAGTCAGCATCAATAAAAACGGGAGCCAAGGCTCCCGTTTTTATTTTGGTAATTAAACTTAATCAACCGCGCCATCACTTCTTTTCGCAGGTGTCCGCGATGCGCTTTCCTTCAGATTGCATTTTCATGCTGCCTTGCTGCATGTTCATCGTCATGTCCATCTTGTAGGCATCCTTGCCATTGTGGGTGACGCTGCCCTCGCCGCTCATGCCGTCTTTACACTTCATTTTCCACGAGACCTTGTTGCCGTCAGTCTTCATTTCCGTTTGCTCACACTGCCGTTCGCGCTCATTCGGATTGCGTTGCTCGGACCATTTGCGCTCACCCGGTTTTACGCAATGCGTCATCGTCTGGTTGCCAAACTTGCCGGCCATTTCCGGCGGCATGCCGGGAATCTCCATTTTTGTTTTGATCTCCCAGAGTCCGCCCGGCATTTCCTGCGCTGATACACACGTTACAAATGACACTGCCGCAGTGGTCGCAATTAATATTGCTGCTTTCATGAGGGTTTTCTCCTGTGAGGTGATGCTGAATGCTACCGCGAAATGACGTATCCCATATTCCGCAATCGGGTAGCCGCTTTTGCGATGGTACTCACTCGTCGTTACGTTGCACCCGCGCCTTGAATCCCACTTCGCCCAGTTTGGCAACGATCTGCTCGACATGCGCGTAATTGCGCGTCTTCAACACGAATTCAACTTCGGCCGTCTGCACTGGCAGATTCGTAAATGCGCGCTGGTGATGCACTTCCTCGATGTTGGCGTTTGCATCCGCGATCACGCTGGTGATACGGGCAAGTGCGCCGGGCAGATCACGCAGTTCCACCTTCAATCTTGTGAGTCTGCCTGAGCGAACCATCCCGCGCTGAATAATGCCAGCCAACACCAGCGGATCGATGTTGCCGCCACAAAGCACCAGGCCCACATGCTTGCCCGCAAAACGCGACCCGTGCTTCATCAGCGCCGCCAAAGATGCAGCACCTGCGCCCTCCACCACCGTTTTCTCGATTTCCAGCAACATCACGATGGCTTCCTCAATATCGCCTTCATCAACCAGCACGATGTCGGAAACCAGTTTACGGACGATGTCCAGCGTGATTTTTCCCGGCTCCTTCACCGCGATGCCTTCGGCAATCGTCGACTGGCCGAAGGTAGCTTGCGTACCCTTGATCGCAGCGACCATGGAAGGAAAGCGCACCGTTTCGACACCAATGACATCAATGCCCGGCTTGATTGCCTTTGCGGCAACGGCCATGCCGCTGATCAACCCGCCACCGCCGATGGCAATACAAAGCGTATCAAGCTGCGGAAACGCAGCGAGCATTTCCAATGCGATGGTGCCCTGACCGGCGATGACTTTTTCGTCGTCGTACGGGTGCACAAAGGTGAGTTCTCTTTCCGTTGACAACCGCAACGCATGCACTTTGGCTTCGTCAAAATTTTCGCCGAACAGAACGACATCCGCCCCATGCCGTTGCGTCATTTCCACTTTCACATTCGGAGTGAATTTCGGCATCACGATGGTGCTCGGAATGCCCAGACGCGTCGCATGATAAGACACACCCTGCGCATGGTTACCCGCCGACGCCGCAATGACGCCGCGCTTCTTTTGCTCGACGTTGAGTGAGACCAGTTTGTTCAGCGCGCCACGTTCCTTGAAGCTCGCAGTGAATTGCAGGTTTTCAAACTTGAGATAAATTTCCGCGCCAGTAATTTCCGACAACGTGCGCGAATACATGCAGGGCGAATTGGCGACGTGGCCTTTCAGCACTTCTTGGGCGGCTTGGATGTCCTGAAGGGCGATGGTTGTCATATCCAGTCGGGATGCCTGTAGTTAGTTACTTCCCCCTTTTCTAAAGGGGGATTGAGGGGGATTTTTGGCTGCTTCAAGTAGAAGTAGCATCTAAACGTGAACACCGAAAATCCCTCCCGGCCTCCCTTTAAGAAAGGGAGGAGTAGGCAGTAAATCATCGGCGAAAAAGCATCACTGCAAAAACTGATAATCCACATCCGGCTTCCTGCCGGAAATCAAATCTGCCAGCGCGCGACCCGATCCGCAGCCTTCTGTCCAACCAAGCGTACCGTGTCCGGTGTTCAAAAACAAATTCGGAATGCGGGTGCGCCCGATGAGCGGACAATTGGATGGCGTTGCCGGACGCAGGCCCGTCCAATACACCGGATGATCATAGTCGGCCGCATGCGGAAACAGTTCACGCGCGCGCTTCACCAGCGCTTCAGTGCGCACGAGCGAGAGATGCGTGCTGTAACCATCAAGCTCGGCAGTGCCTGCGATGCGCATGCGATTGCCGATGCGTGAAAATACGATCTTCATCGCCTCATCGGTCAGGCTCACCATCGGCGCACCTTCAAAGCCTTCGGTGGAAAGTGTTGCCGAATAACCTTTGGCCGGATACACGGCAATGGTGATGCCGACAGGCTTGAGCATCAGATAGCTGTAGCTGCCCATCGCACAAACGTAAATATCGGCAGTATCAGTTTCGGTATGGCCGGTCGAATGGCGCAGGCGCACCCCGCTGATTTTTCCTTGGTCTTTCTCGATGGCCTCCACCATCGCGCCGTATTTGAACTTCACGCCTTTGGCGCTGCACAGTGTGGCAAGGTTTTGCGTGAACTTGAAGGCATCTCCTGATTCGTCGGTGGATGAATAGGTGGCCCCGGCAAGACGATCACGGATTTGATGCAACGCGGGCTCAATGGCAATCGCTTCATCCACGGTCTTCACGTCGCGCTCAATACCGTATTGGCGCAACAGAACAGATGCGGATTTTCCTGCTTCAAAATCGGCTTTGCTGGTGTAGAACTGCAGGATGCCACGCGTGAGATGGTCGTAATCGATGCCGGTTTCGGCACGCAATTCCTGCAACGATTGGCGGCTGTACAAACCGAGATTCACCATTTCACGGATGTTGTGACGAAACCGCCACGGCAGGCACTCGATCATGAAGCGCATGCCCCAGGAAAGCTGGTGCCATTCGAATTTTGGGCGAAACAGCAGCGGCGCATCTTCCTGCGTGAGCCATTTCAGCACTTTGAATGGCGCGGATGGATTTGCCCACGGCTCTGATTGCGAGACGGAAATCTGCGCACCGTTGGCGAAGCTGGTTTCGAGACCGGCACCCGGCTGGCGATCAATCACCGTCACTTCATGGCCGCACTTGACTAAGTACCAGGCGCTCGCTGTTCCCACGATGCCAGCGCCCATCACGATGACCTTCATTTGTCGCTCCATTGCCAATAAACGTGCATGGGATGAATGCCTCCGCACTTGCCAAATCACCTCACCCCAACCAACGCCGCGAAGTCTATGGCTTTGCGTTACCATTGTCAAAAATCACCGGCGCATTTCCATGCAAAGAGACCTGGACGCTTTTGTGCAAACCGCCTGCGCGTTTGACCCGGCAGATTCCCTGTTGCCGTTCACCGTCGAAGGCGTACTCGCGGGATGGATGAAACGATCATTCGCGGAACACCTCGCCGAATGGCCGGAGGTTTTTTCAGTGCGCGCGCGCGGTGTTGGCATGCTCGGCGATTTTGAAACGCCTCTGCATCGTAGTGCTGCGATTGCCGAAGTGATCGAATCGCTGGCGACGGAAACGGTGATCAATGGCTGGCGCGGTGAGCTCGTTACCGTGGCGGAAACTTTTTATTCACCCCCGCTTTTTCATATCGAACGCGCCGCCTCACGCTATTTCGGCTTGACCATGTATGCCTCGCATTTGAACGGCCTCACGACGAAAAACGGTGAGCTGCATATGTGGATCAGCACGCGCGCAGACAACAAGGCTGTCGACCCCGGCAAGCTCGATAATCTTGTCGCAGGGCGCATCGCACGTGGCATGGGGGCGATGGATACGCTGGTGAAAGAAAGTTTTGAAGAAGCCGGCATCGCGCCCGAGGTGGCCAGCACGGCACGCGGCGCAGGCGTGGTGCGCTGTAAACGGGAGGTCGAGGAAGGCATGCATCACGAAGTCATGTTCGTGCACGATATCCTCCTGCCTGAGAATTTCGTGCCGCAAAATCAGGATGGCGAAGTGAGTGGATTTCAGTGCATACCGATTACCGAAATACTGGCGCGCCTCGAAGAAAATCCCGATGAGTTCACTGTCGATGCTGCGCTGGTGGCGCTGGATTGCCTCATACGTCGCGGGTTTTTCACATCCAGTCGCAACGACTATCTGGAAATTATTCACGCGCTGCGGCCTTAGTTTATTTTTGAGAACATCTAAAACCTCAACATTGTCTCCCCGGCGAAGGCCAGGGCCTAAGTTAGGTAGCAGTAACAGTCACTTGTAAAACTTGGATACCGGTCTTCGCCGGTACGACAGAGTTTTTGGAAGTTGCCCTTTAACAAACTCTAGAATTGGCGGGTCTCTCAGGCACTTTTTGCCCCATAGACCGCACCAGTGCTTGATCTACACTTTTTAATCTGGCAGCCCTTGACCACCTACGCGTTATCGCTCGTCATCGCCGCTGCTTTGCTCCACGCCGGCTGGAACTATCTTCTGAAAAAATGCGGCGGCGGCATTGGCGTGCTGGCGCTTTCCGCCATCGTTGCCACGGTCGTATTGACGCCGTTCTCGATCTACCTGATTTTCGCGAACCACTTTGTGTTCACGCCAATAATCCTTGGCGTCATTCTCGGCGGTGGCGTGCTGCACATGATTTATTACCTCCTGCTTGATCGCGCCTATCGCTCAGGCGGCGATTTATCAGTCGTGTATCCGTTGGCGCGGGCGACCGGGCCGCTCATCACGATCATCGTTGCCACGCTGATATTCGATGAAAAAATGTCCACCCTCGCGGTAGCCGGTGCCGTCCTGATCGGCGTTTCCGCATTGGTGCTCACTGGTAATCCCGCCAAGTTGTTTCGTAAAGACGTAAACTCTGGTGCCGGATTTGCATTGCTCTGCGGTTGCATGATTGCGGCCTACACCGTGTGGGACAAGCAAGCCGTTGCGGTGTTACTGATCCCGCCGATCATTTTCGATTGGGGCGCCAACCTCACGCGTATCACCATGCTCACACCGATGGCCATGAGGCGCGAACCTGGCGCCATCAGCCGCGCATGGCGCGACCACCGCAAAACGGTAATCGCCATCGGCGTGGTGAGCCCGCTATCCTATATTTTGGTGCTCACGGCAATGGTCTTCACACCCGTTAGTTACGTCGCCCCCACACGTGAGCTGTCGATCCTGTTCGCAGCACTACTCGGCGCGCATGCGCTGAAAGAAGGCGACGCCACGCGACGCACGGTTGCCGCATGCGGCATGGTGTTGGGGGTGAGTGGGTTGGCGTTGGGGTGAGTGATTTATTTGCTGCGTTTTTTCGCGGCGTTCACATAGGTGTGTATTTGTGGCTTTAGTTGTTACTGTATAGAATTGTTGCAAAATGCTTGAACACCCCGTCGATCAACGATCTGCAGCTAATCAACCTTGGAATGTTAGACAACACTTTGGGTAATACGCATTTATGTTGTCTAAAACTAGTTAGCATCAGGAGCCCGAATATGCTCGGTAGCTGCCTTTGTGGTGCTGTGGCGTTCGAGATCAGCGGAGAGATCCCTGGCCTGTATCAGTGCCACTGCTCTCTTTGCCGAAAGCAATCTGGGTCTGCGTCAAACGCAGCCACTATCGTTGAGGTCGCCCAGTTGACTTGGCTGAGGGGTGCCGAATCCATCAGGTCATGGGTGAAGGACACGGGGTTTCGTTCCGATTTCTGCGCGATCTGCGGCGCGCCGGTCCCGAATCTCCTGCGAGACAAGCTTTACTACTGGGTTCCGGCTGGCCTCCTTGACACAACGAACGGGAGTCGGGTTGAGTGCCACCTGCATGTAGCGTCGAAAGCAGAATGGGAAAGCGGACTGCTCGTAGGTGAGGTGTATGACGAGATGCCAAGCTTAGGTCAACTACTGAAAAGCCTTAAGAGGCGGACTGATGCCTAACCAGCTGATCGACGTGACACCTTCACGCTGCGCGCTACGGCGCACCTCATCGGCGCGTTAAGTATCACAAAAGCCAACGACAGAGAATTGACGCTGAATTCAGAAATTGATGCCGCACTATAATGTTGGAATGAATCCATCCACCCAACATGACCACGCCGCACCGCCGTGCGTGCATGGTGACGCAGACCACGCGCCGCTGGTGGCCGAGCAGAAACCCGCCACAGGCCACGAACACCACAACCACGACGCGCATGACCACAGCGATCACGGCCACAGCCATGCGCACAAACACGATCACGCCAACCATCGACACGATTACCGCGCCCACGATAAATCGCTGCTGCTGACGAGCTTCGTCATCACTCTCACGATGATGATGGCCGAAATTATTGGTGGGTTACTCACGCATTCGTTGGCGCTGGTATCAGACGGCATTCACATGTTCACGCACGCCTTCGCGTTAGGTCTTAGCTGGGGTGCGATCGTGCTGGCGTCGCGTCCGGCCAATATGGAAAAGACTTTCGGCTATTACCGCGTTGAAGTGGTCGCCGCATTTGTCAACGGCCTCACCATTCTTTTTTCGGCTGTGTGGATTGTGGTGGAGGGCATCAGCCGGTTGATTACCCCGGAACCTGTGAATATCGGCGTCACGCTTGCCATTGCCATCGCGGGGCTGGTAGTCAACCTCATCACTGGCGCAATTCTTATGCGCGGTGACCAGGGCAATATGAATATCCGTTCGGCTTTTCTACACATGCTCACCGATACGCTGTCGTCGGTCGCCATCATTGTCGGCCTCGTGGTCATCCATTACACGGGCTGGCAGGTGATCGATCCGCTGCTTGCCCTGATTGTGGCGGCAATCATTTTGAAATGGTCGTGGTCGCTGTTGCGGGATTCGCTGCACGTGCTGATGGAGGGCTCGCCCATTGATGTGCCGACACTGAAGGCACATGTGCTGCACGAGTTCCCGGATGTGGAGGACATTCACGACGTCCATATCTGGCAGATTTCGCAGCGCTTTAATTGCCTCACGGCGCATGTGCGCATCAGGCCTGCGGCGGTGGCAAATTATTCTGCGTTGGTGCTACGCATCAACGCTTCACTGCGCGAAAAATTTGATATTGGGCATACCAATTTCCAGCCGGAATGGACGTAATAGCTTCAGTTATTGATGCGGCATAAATATGGTGAAATTTTCACCCTCTCCCCAACCCTCTGCTTCGCTTCAAGTGTGCCCTTGTCCCATCAAGGGATAGGGGCTTGAACTTCCCTCTCCCCTCGTGGGAGAGGGATAGAGGGAGAGGGGGGGATTGCACAGTCGATACTGAACATATTTAGCCGCCGCATCATTAGTAGTTTGTAGCCGTTCTCCCTGCCACCCCACAGGAACATCCCTTGAGCACCCCATCCCTGCAGTACCGCAACGTCGCGCTGCTTTCCGCTGCGCAGGCTTTTCTTTTTACCAATAACGTCACGCTGATCGCGCTCAATGGTCTCGTCGGTTATCAATTGGCGGCTGATAAATCATTCGCCACCTTGCCCGTGACCACGCAGGTGATCGGTTCAGCGCTGTTCGCCCTGCCAGCTTCGCATTTGATGCAACGCATTGGCCGCCGCGCCGGTTTTTTAGTCGGCACGCTTTGCGGGTTGATTGGCGGCGCAATTGCGACCTACGGCGTTTATGCGCACAGCATGGCATTGCTCTGTCTCGGCACTTTTATCCTCGGCATCTACGGCGCATTTGGCCAGTTCTACCGCTTCGCAGCAGCCGATACGGCGACACCAAATTTCAAAGCAAACGCCATCTCGTTGGTGGTGGCCGGTGGTCTGGTCGGCGGCATTTTGGGGCCTGCACTATCCATCTGGACACGGCACTTAGCCGAGATCGAGTTTCTCGCCTCCTACGCGTCGCTGATGGTGTTTTGTCTATTGACGGCTTTGCTGTTGAGCCAATTGCGAATACCCGCCGTCGCGGTGAGCGCAAGTGCTGCCCCGCCACGGCGCATGTCTGAGATAGCGATGCAGCCGGTCTTCATTGTCGCGGTAACGTCGAGTGCGCTCGGCTATGGCGTGATGAATTTATTGATGACGGCAACACCGTTGGCGATGGGCATGTGTGGCTATCCATACAACGATGCCGCCACGGTGATCTCCGCACACGTTATCGCCATGTTCGCGCCGTCATTTTTTACAGGTTCGTTGATCCAGCGTTTTGGCGTATTAAAAATTATGCTCGCTGGCGTGGCGCTGATGGGTGTGTGCCTCGCTGTATCGCTTTCCGGCATTAGTGTGGCGCACTTTTGGTGGTCACTGGTATTGCTGGGCGTCGGCTGGAATTTCATGTTTGTGGGCGGGTCCACGCTTCTTACCGAATGCTATCTGTCTCAGGAAAAAGCGAAGGCACAAGGTTTCCATGACCTGCTCGTGTTTTGCACCACGGCCACATCGTCACTTGCGTCAGGCTTGCTGCTGAAGGCGAACGGCTGGGTAATATTGAATTATGTAGCGATGCCGTTTTTATTGATCGCAATGCTGGCAATGCTGTGGCTGATGGCGAGGCGGCGAAACGTGAGGCCGGCAACGCTGGCCTGAGCCTGGGAACCTCTGATTAAGTCTAGTTTGAATGTGGGTCGACAAGCCATCGCCCGCTGCATCGGGCTCTGGCGCTCCGCTGCGGCGCGCATGTGCGCCGAAAGCCCGCCTCTCGTTCCACGAACGGAATCAATAAGTGTCCGTTCGTGTTGAGCAAGTTATTCACCCGTAGGTTGAAAGGCGAAATTAAGAAACAGGGCAACGATTCAGTCGGCGATCAGCGTGGCGACGGTAGAGAATTTTTTCAGCACAAATCATCCAGAGAGATGAACTGGTCAGACAAGCACAACTTTAATTCCCTCGCCATTGTGACATAGGAGAGGGAGCAATACCGGCGGGCCTCTTGGGCCGTTTTATGCCTGCAGACCGCGCCAATGCTTGTGTTTCACTAAATTTCGCAGGCTAACTAATAATCCCCACCTTGAAAGGCCTGATAACCGCCACCGTTGCCATTCCCATTGCCCGAACGGTAGCGTCGTGACGGAGGAGGAGGAGGCAGCATATTCGTCGTCTCATATTCGAGATCAACATTAGACGGCGTGAGCCAGCGATATAAATCTTCGAGCAGCGGATCCGAAACCCGCACCCGCCATTTGTCCGGCAATGTGATCGGCACTTCACCCACGCCGTTGTTATAGCGAATATTGATCACGCAGCTATCGGGCTGATTGGCAACGTGCTGCGAAAGTATCTGCCGTAATTTATTGCTGTCGGCCTGGCCGTTCATGGAAAGCGTCATCGAACGCACATACCGACGCGCGTCTTCGATACCCAGCATCTCGTCAACGATAACGCGCATGCCGCCTGAAAAATCATCGATGCTCACGGTGCCGCGAATGATCAGCGGCTGGTCGTCAACCATCACGGTGCGTTTTTTGTCGAACACTTCGTTGTAAATCACGGCTTCGATCCGCGCTGTGCCGTCATCGATGGTGATCACGCACATGCGGCCACGCTTGCCGTTGCGCACGCGTTGATCAATCAGGATACCCGCCATTAATATCGGATCATCTTTCGGTTGCACGTCGATCAACCGTGTTTTCACGAATTGTCGAATCTCGCGCTCATAGCTCGTAAACGGATGGCCGGAGAGATAAAAGCCCAGTGCCAGCTTTTCATTCTTCAATCGCTCACGGTCGCCCCAAGGCTGGATTTTCACCGGCGTCAATACGTCCAAATCATTGGCAGTAGTTTCGCCAAACATAGTTGCTTGCTGCGCCTTAATATCCCGGTCCGCCTTTTCAGCCAGCTCTATCGCCTGCGGTAGCGAGGCCAATAAACTTGCGCGGTTGGCGTCCATGGCATCGAACGCACCGGCCTTAATCAGCGCCTCCATCGCACGCCGGTTTACGGTGTGACGATCCACGCGCTTCACAAAATCCAGCAAATCTTTGAACAACCCGTTGGCCGCACGCGCGCTGACGATGCATTCAATCGCGCCGTGTCCCGTCCCTTTGACTGCGCCCAATCCGTACTGGATGGTCTCGCGATCTGTCGCCACGAACCGATAGGTGCCGGTGTTGATGTCGGGCGCCAATACATTGAGCTTGTTGGCTCTGCTGTCGTCGAAAAGCTGTTGAACCTTGTCGGTGAAATCCATCACGCACGACAAGTTGGCCGCCATAAAGGCCGCGCCGTGATTGGCTTTCAAATACGCAGTGAGATAGCCGAGGTAGGCATAAGGTGCCGAGTGGGATTTATTGAAGCCATAGCCGGCAAATTTTTCCATCGCATCGTAAAGCGCTTTCGCATTGGCCGATGACACCCCGTTTTGTGCGGCACCGAGCCCAAAAATGGCGCGATGCTTGGCCATCTCCTCTGCTTTCTTTTTACCCATCGCGCGCCGCAACAGATCAGCACCTCCCATCGAGTAGCCGCCGATCTCACGCGCGATCTGCATCACCTGTTCCTGATACACCATCACGCCGTAGGTCGGGCCAAGGATGGGTTTCAGAATCGCTTCGAGTTTGGCATCTGGATATTCCACGCGTGCCTTGCCGGTTTTACGTTTGCAGTATTCAGGAATCGACTCCATCGGGCCCGGACGATACAAGGCATTCAGCGCGATCAAGTCTTCCAGACGGTCGGGACACGCTTGAATCAACATATCGCGCATGCCCTTTGATTCAAACTGGAATATCGCGACGGTATTGCCTCGCGTGAATATTTCAAACGAAGCGGGATCGTTAAGCGGCACTTTGTCCATATCAAAATGGTCGTCACCTGGATTGGCGTTGAGCGCATGAATATTGCGCCCGGCTTCTTCCAGAATTGTCAGCGTAGTGAGCCCGAGGAAGTCAAACTTCACCAACCCCACCGCTTCGACATCGTCCTTGTCGTATTGCGACACCACCGCGTCCGAGCCATCGGCCACATACAAGGGCGTGAAATCAGTGAGCGGTCCGGGTGCGATCAGCACACCACCCGCATGCATGCCGACGTTGCGCGCAATGCCTTCGAGCTTTAACGCGAGCGTCAGCAGTTCATTGACTTCTTCTTCGGCTTTGCGTTTCTCGTTGAACTGCGGCTCTTGCTCCATCGCCAGTTTCAAGGTAATGCCAAGCTGATTCGGTATTAATTTTGCAATCGAATCGACGTAGTTGTAACCCATGCCGAGCACGCGGCCGACATCGCGAATCACGGCCTTGGCCGCCATGGTGCCGAAAGTGACGATCTGCGAAACCGATTCTTCGCCGTATTTTTTCTTCACATAATCGATCACGCGGTCGCGCCCTTCCGGACAGAAATCGATATCGAAGTCGGGCATCGATACCCGATCAGGATTGAGGAAGCGCTCGAAAATAAGATCGTATTGCAATGGATCGAGATCGGTAATGCCGAGCGAATACGCAACCAGAGAACCGGCACCTGAGCCGCGCCCCGGCCCAACCGGCACGCAGTGATTGCGTGCCCATGCGATAAAATCAGCAACGATCAGAAAGTAGCCCGGAAAGCCCATGTGTACGATGGTTTTGATTTCGTATTCAAGACGCGCCAGGTATTGCGGACGACCCTCGTCGCGTTTTGTGTCATCGGCGTACAGCGTGGCAAGACGATTCTCCAGTCCAGTTTTGGCCGCATCGTAAAAATACGACTCAATACTTTCGCCATTTGGCGTCGGAAAATTTGGCAGCTTAGGTTTACCCAGCGTGAATTCAAACGAGCAACGCTTGGCAATTTCAATTGCGTTTTCGATGGCCTCAGGAATATCGGCAAACAGCGCCAGCATTTCGTCCGCTGTTTTGAAATACTGTTCGGGTGAAAAGTCACGCGTGCGCCGTTTGTCGCCCAGCACCTCGCCACGTGCAATGCATACTCGCGCCTCGTGGGCCTTGAAATCATCGATCGCCATGAACTGGATCGGGTGCGTCGCAACTACAGGCAGATCGCATGCTGCGGCAAGCTGCAAAGTCGCGTTCACACTGGCATCGTCGCGTTCGCGGTTGACCCGATGCAATTCAAGATAAAACGTATTCGGGAAATCCTTCGCCCACGCCTCCGCGAGCTTGGTGGCGCGTTTGGTATCGGCCTGCAAAATCGCCTGACCAATATCGCCAAACGCCGCGCCAGACAGGGCGATCAGACCATCAGTTGCACCATTGCCCGCGCCGTTTCCAGACAGCCATTTGCGATTGATCTCAGCCCGGCCGCGCCACATGTTTTCACGAAACGCACGCGTAAGCAACTGGCAAAGATTGAGATAGCCTGCCTGATTGCGACACAGCAACAACAGACGCGAAGGCTGGTCGCGATGCTGTTCGTTTTCTATCCAGACATCACACCCGATGAGCGGCTGCACACCATTTTCGCGCGCTGCTTTGAAAAATTTGACGGCGCCAAACAGATTGCCCAGATCGGTGATCGCCAGTGCGGGAATGCATGAAGCTGCAGCCTTGGCGACGGCTTCGTCAATGCGGACAATACCATCGACGATGGAGAATTCTGAGTGGAGGCGGAGGTGTACGAAGGGCGTCATGTTGAGGCGGGTTTGTTGACACCAATTTTACCACCCTGTATGTGGCGTTCTTATGGGGTTGGCGATTGCAGGTGCCGCCGCTCTACCGTCGCTGAATAATGTAGCGCACCAATCACAACTTGCCAGAGAGCGAAAGTCTATTGAAGCGATCATCTGGATGCCGCTTGTCTGTCAGCAAACGCTTCAAGCTTCCCGGCGGGCCAGATACGGACCCGTGTACCTCTTAAATCGGGAGAGACGCCAGCGCAGCCGAGCTTAGTTGAGTGCGCGTCAATGAAACTACGGAAGCACGAGTCCAGGCCATGCCTTGACCACTGCGATATCGCTGGAATTGATTGCGCCAGGTGCGTTCAGCTCGAACTTGAAATTTGTCGCCGTTGTCACCTGCCCGGATCGAGCCTTCACGCCGTTGATGTCGCTTGAATTTACTGAGGTTGTGTTGTTTACGTCCCCCGCCAGGAAACCGATCGACGCAGAAGGCTGCAATTCATTGCTACCGTTCACGCCTGTCAACGAGACGGTTACGCGAGAATTATCTGGCAGGCTTCGAAGCGTTAGAAGCACCCTGTTGCTGAACAGCACACCCGTGCCAGAATCGAGCGCCAAGCCGCTGGCATTCACTGCCTTGTAGATGCAAGCGGAGGTAATGGCTATGCCGAACCGGAAGGCGAGGACGCGGCCGCTGCCAATGTTGCGTGGCTCCACGGTGACAGCACCAGCAAGGTACGGAAATGGGTCGATGGCCACATCGAAGTCTCCAGCTTATCCTCACCACCCTGCCAGCCACGCTGGCAGCCGGTTACCGTAGATCGGAAACATATGGTGGAAGCTCGCGAAAAACACCACTGAAGTGAGCAGCATGAATCCCCATGTGCCAAGCCGCCACGCCACGACCGCTGCGCCGCGCGGCTTGATGCGTGCGGTGAGCACCACGCCGATGCCCTGCACCATAAAGAACAGCATCTGCAAGCCAGCCGAACGCTCGATGGCGATCCAGAATACGTACTCGTGCATCAGGCCGGAGGCAGCGAAGGCCAGCAGCGTCGCACGCGCTGGATGGTGCTTGCCGTCCGTGGGGCGGAACACGTTGTCATGCAGGAACCGGCCGATGATGCGGTTGTAGCGCCGCCAAAAATCTGCGGGCGTGACGGCAAGCCAGGGGCGATCGTTCGGGTCAATGATCGGGCCGCCCAACAGGCGCGTAATCGCCACCAGCACCTCGAGCTCGAAAATGACGAACCCCATCAGGCAGACCGCGATCAAGCCGTGCTCGAGCCAATACGGCAGCGCAAGCGAGTGCACCGCGGTCATCGCCAGGATCGCGCCCAGCATGCCCGCCAGCCCCTGCAACAGGTGTTGCGAGTTCTGGCCCGGGAGCGGGCGCGGTGCGCGAGCCAGGGCGTGCCATGACAGCGAACAGACGTTGGCCACGAAGCGCCAATGCTGCCCCCAGGTCAGGCGCAGTCCGGCCGCATGAAGGCGGCAGAGTTCGATCATCTTGAAGACCATCATCATCGCGAACACGGCACTCAGGAAGCGGCCCACGGGGCGTTCTACCGGTACAAGCATCGGTGCGACGACAGTGATACTCGCGAGGACCAGCGTCGCAGCCAACCGTAGCCACTTGGGCAGCAACAACGAAGGATGGAACAGCAGCGCACAGGCGGCAGCGATGGCCACACCGGCGGGCAAGGGTACGGTCATTCGCATCTCCCTCTATTCTTGTTGTCCGCGACTGGCTGAGTTTACACGCGTCAGTGAAGGGTAGTTAACAGGCTTACCCTACCTTGTGTCGCAAGAAAATTGACGCTGATTGCATCAGTCTTGCAGTGATGACGGCGTTCTCGGTCGCTGCCGCGGCGGGCGGGAAGGCGGTTGTGCTGCCAGGCGGCTAAAAAAGACGGCTATGAATGTAACGCCCGATGCGCCCCGCCCCCATTTCCTGCATCATGACCGCTGCTCTTGTTATCTCCGGAAGCCCGCATGAAAAAGAAAGCGTATGACGTCGTCGTTTTCGGCGCGACCAGCTTTGTCGGCCAGATTCTGTGCCGCTACCTGCTGGCCGAATTTGGTACCGCCGCCAAACCCGGAAAGCGCAAGCTGCGCTGGGCGATTGCCGGCCGTTCACGCGAAAAACTGGATGCGCTGGTGGCATCGCTGGGCACGGACGCGAAGGCGCTCGCCGTCGTCATCGCCGACGCCGAGGACGAAGCAGCGCTCGAATCGCTTTGCGCCGAGACGCGGGTGGTGATTTCGACCGTGGGGCCTTACGCGCTCTACGGCGAAACCTTGGTGCGCGTGTGCAGCCGCAGCGGCACCGACTATTGCGATCTCACCGGCGAGCCACACTGGGTGCGGCGAATGATCAGCAAATATGAAATGGATGCCAAGCAATCGGGCGCGCGCATCGTTCATTGCTGCGGATTCGATTCGATCCCATCCGATCTGGGCGTGTGGTTCCTGCAGCAGCAGGCCATGCAGAAATGGGGTGTGCCCTGCAGTGAAGTGAAAATGCGCGTAAAGGCCATGCGCGGCGCGGCTTCGGGCGGGACAGTGGCGAGCATGCTCAATATTGTGCGCGAAGCGACGCGCGACGCGGCGCTGCGCAAGGAGCTCGCAAACCCCTACTCACTATGCCCGCCGGAATCGGCACCGACAGTGCGCCAGACCAACGTGCGCAGTGCGACATATGACAAAGATTTCGAGGCGTGGTCGGCGGCGTTTGTGATGGCGGCCATCAACGTGCGCATGGTGTTGCGCAGCAATGCGCTTCAGGACTACGGTTATGGCCGCGACTTTCGATATGACGAGGCGATGCTTACCGGCAAGGGAATCGCCGGGCACGCGCGCGCCACCGCTGTGACCGTGGGGCTGGGCGGCTTCCTCGCCGCGGCGGCCATCCCGCCGACACGCTGGCTGATGGAAAAGACCATCCTCCCCGCGCCAGGCGATGGCCCCAGCCCGCAAGCACAGGAAAATGGCTTCTATGATTTTAGATTTGTCGGGCGCGCAGGTGAAGGCCGCGAACTACGTGTGAAAGTCACGGGCGATCGCGATCCGGGATACGGCTCCACCGCCAAGATTCTGGGTGAGGCCGCCGCGTGCCTGGCGCTGGATATTTCGAAGGATGTCGTCGGTGGCGGGTTCTGGACACCTGCCTCCGCGCTGGGTGCGGCGCTGCACGCGCGGCTGGTGTCGCATGCCGGTTTGACGTTTGAGGTGTCGACCTGACGTGTTGGCGTGAGGTGGCGCACCAGCGTAATTGGTGTCTGAACCGTACAGCACTTGCTTCGGCGTAGTCAGATGGTTATTGGCAAAATCGCAGGTTGGCGCTGAGCCTGTGAAGGCCAACATGTTTTCGCCGAACAAGGTGGACTTCATGATGTTCAGCGCCAACCTACCTCTTTGCAATTTTTCTGTCACCGCCCACCGAGACCCCTATCGATCATGATCAAGCGAAAACACGAACCGATTGTCTTCGGCTTCATTCTCTCGGGGCTGATGTCCTGCCTCGTCTCCGGCATTGCCACCTTGCGCGCGCTTGGGCCGGTCTCGGGATTCATGAGCCTCTGGCTGCTGGCGTGGCTGACTTCCTGGGCAGTCGCCTTCCCCAGCGTGTTGCTGGCCGCGCCGATCGCGCGACGGCTGGCGCGTGCGGTGATAGCGCGGGTCGCGCCGCCGGAGTGAAACGATAGAGCGGTTTTTGCCACGCTTTTGCAACAAGCTATAGCACTGGCGCGGGTCGCAGGCCGATTCTGTCCGGGAGCGCCCGCCAAATGGCGATCTACATGAAAAAATTATCTGATCCCATTCATGAGGTTCCGCTGCGCGGCCGCGACGACGGCCGCAGGCCAATGTCACGCGGCTCAACATATTCGAGTGTCGCGTGAACAGCCTCTGTTAGATACCGCACAGACTAACGACCGTTTGGCGGACATACTGCAAAGTGGTGTAGATAGCGCAACCGCGCTGGCCGGGGTCGCTAACCAGGCGTGCGCCGGTAAATAAATTCACTCATATAAACAATCGAAGGAAACTCTCATGAACGAAAACATGCCGGATTTTTCGAATGTGCAAAGCGGCTCCAGTTCGACGGCGGCGAAGATTTACGAAGTGGTTTCTGGCGACAGTCTGTCGAAGATAGCCAAGCGCGAGTACGGTAATGCCAGCGAGTGGAAGCGAATCTTTGAGGCTAACCAGGATGTCCTGAAAGACCCGGACAAGATTTTTCCCGGCCAGAAGCTCAGGATCCCGCCGCTATAAGGTCGCATTAGGCCGCGTTAGGCCGCACTACTGCCGTTTAGTGCCGTTTATCGCTTTAGCGCGTGAACTTCATTCAACCCGAACCATGGAGAAAATTCCAATGAACAAAAAAATTATTCTCGCGGCACTCGCCGCGGTCGTACTCTCGCTGAATGCCTGCGGCAAAAAAGAAGAAGCGCCCAAACCCCAGGCAGCCCCAACACCCACGTCAGCGCCCATTACAGTTCCACCCCCTGTCGTGGCCGGGGTCACGGTTGGGTCGGTCACCCTGGGCAACGCAATCGGCGCAAGCAAGAAAGTTGCAACGGCCTCCGACGGCTTCGGCAGGAAAGATACGATCTATGCTTCTATCGATACGACCGGCACCGGTTCCGCGACGCTCAAAGCGAAGTGGACGTTTCGCAAGGGCGGTCAGGAAAGCCTCGTGAAGGAAGATAAGCAGATGATCGCGCCGACGGGTCCTGCCACCAGCGAATTCCACATCAGCAAGCCGGACGGATGGCCAGTCGGCGACTATCAAGTCGAGATCTCCGTGGACGACAAACCGGCCAACATTAAGACCTTTACCGTAAAGTAGCGGCCGCTGGAAAGCGAGTCACGGCGCGCGGCCGGGCATCAACTCACGACGCGCGCCTGACCGCTGCCCGACTCAAGCCGGTGGCCTTCACTGCCTAAGGCACCACCACCATCTTGAATCGCCCGATCAGCCGGCCATCCCGCAGCGCCGCCGATTCCTGAGATTCCATGCGCGCGAAAAACGGTTCTGCTTTCAGGAACGCCTCCACCTTGGCGAGGTCCGCGGCGCTGAAGGCCGAGATCGTGACGAAATACGGCATCGGCTCGCAAGTCCCGTCCGGACGCATGCGACCGTTGTATACGCTGCCTGGCGCACGGTTCGTGTGTATGGCGCCTGCGGGCAAATTCGACTTCAGACGCTCGATGAACTGGTTTGCCTGGTCCGTATCCACCCGGCATTTTGGCGGCAGATTGCGGGCGGGCAACTCGTCCTCGCGCAAGGGCGTGAGATCGGGTGCAGCCGCCGCCGGCCAGTAGTCGACATGATCCGACGACCAGAGCGGAATCGACGATTCAGATGAGTAGCGCGTCTCGCCGATCACCACCAACTTTCGTCGCTCCCGCCAGCGTAGCGCCAGAGAACCGTCGTTGCGCCGCTGAAGCCAGAGTTGCGCATTGCGATTCCCGTCCATGCCGCCCGCTACATCGGGTGGTCCCGCGCGACCTTGTGTCCCCACCAAAAACCAGCCGCTTTCGCATTGCGTATTTGACAATAGCGGCAACACAACATCCACACGAAAAACCGGACCAAGAAATGCGACCCGGTTGAACCAATCTTGTTGGCCGCCGCCGGCCGATGACGGTGCCGGCGGATCACGCAACGTCATGTCCAGCCACAAGCCGTAGTTGCGCGGGTCGCGCTCGGCCAGTCTTTTGGCAGCGGCCGCCACTGAGTTTCTGGGCATGTGCCAGGTCAGGGTGTAGCCGCCATCGCGCGGCCGCAGCGTGGCCAGTTGCGGCGCCTGCCCCTTGGGGCGGACGGTGCCAGTGACACTCAAATGGAACGTATCGATCCAGGCGGTCTGACCCACGGCGTATGTTCCCGCAAGTTCCGGGCAGTGCTGCGGGGATGCCGCCGTTGCACTCGCGCTGCCGACGCCTGCCTGGATGGCCACCGCACATACCAACAACGCAGACAAAGTTAATCGCCGCTTCGATGGCACAGGGTATTCGGACATTGCCGTTCTCCCTTTTGATCCTGAACTTTGCGCAGTGAAAAATGGAGTCTGCCCGGGATGGAACTTACTTAGGCGTAATTGTACGGCTATTGGCAATATCGTAGGTTGGTGCTGAGCTTGCGAAGCCCAACATGGTCGATGATGACTTGTTGGGCTTCGCAAGCTCAGC
>JAYURJ010000175.1:0-10497 GCA_043756275.1 Betaproteobacteria bacterium
GACGACGTGGTGTTCGTCGACGCCTAGCGAGCTTGACGAAACGCCGGTGCCGCCGTGTTCGACATATTCGTAAATATGTTCGGTGTAGGTGACGCCGTGCTGTTTGAGCTTCGACGTTGCGGGGGTTTCAGAGTGTTTGGTCATCGTGAAACACAAACACTGGCGCGGCTCCCAGCACAAAAATGCCCATAAAAGCGCATGAATAGGCATTCTACGTTGAACGATCCGGGTTGAACGCCATTCCTCATCCGCGCGGATGATGCTGCGCATGAATCTGTTTCAAGCGTTCCCGCGCCACATGCGTATAAATCTGCGTGGTCGTAATATCGGCGTGCCCCAACAGCAATTGCACCACACGCAAATCCGCGCCGTGATTGATCAGGTGGGTGGCGAAGGCGTGTCGCAAGGTGTGAGGCGAGATTGGTTTTTTCACGTCCGCCTTGATCGCGTAGCGCTTGATCATGTGCCAGAACATCTGTCGCGTCATGGCGCGGCCACGCTGCGTAACGAACATGTCATCGGATTTCTTGCCACCAAGAATTTCGATGCGTGCCGAATCGGCATAGCGCTGGATCACATCAGAAGCCGTCTCGCCGAGCGGGACCAACCGTTCCTTCGATCCCTTGCCCATCACGCGCACCACACCCATATCAAGGCTCACCTGCGCCACCTTCAATGTCACCAGTTCAGTCACGCGCAGCCCGCTCGCGTAAAGCGTTTCGAGCATCGCACAGTCGCGCAGGCCCAGCGGTGTGTCGGCATCTGGTGCGTCGAGCAGAGCCTCGACATCCGCTTCGGAGAGCGATTGCGGCAAGCCGCGTGAGAGTTTGGGGGATTGCAGATGCGCGCTGGGGTCGGAGGCGATCAGCGTTTCGCGCAGCAGATAGTGAAAAAACCGTTTCAGCGCGGAGGTCAGCCGCGCGGTGGATCGTGGGCTTGCGTGCAGGGAATCGATGCGATGGCCAAGGAACGCCTGCAGGTGTTTCGGTTCCACCGTAAGTAGTGTGCCGACATTTTCTTTGTGCAGCCACTCATCGAGCTGGGTGATGTCGCGCCCGTAGCTTTCAATGGTGTTGCGCGCCAGTCCATCGGATAGCCACAGGCTGTCGGCGAATTGATCGATGAGAGTATCGCGTTTCATCCGGCGGCGAAAATCAAAAGAGCGACGCTTCTTTCTGCGGAGCTTCGTGCGCCAGCAGCCAGCGTTTAATTGTTAGCGGGTCATTTTGCTTGCCACCCATAAATCCTCCCAGCCCGTTTGCCGCCACCACCCGGTGGCAGGGCACGACAATGGGCAGCGGATTTTGTCCGCACGCCGTGCCCACGGCGCGCGGCGAAGAATCAATGCTGGCAGAGAGATCGCCATAAGTCTGTGTTTCACCGGCGGCAATTTTTTGCATCGCCTGCCACACATCGAGCTGATGTTTGCTGCCCGCAAGTTTTAACGGCAGATCAAATTCGAAGGCCGCGTTATCGAGATAACCCATCAGTTGCACGCTCACCAGATGCGCGACAGTATTGGTTTTAGGCGCCTTTGCGGTCACGTCCATCGGCAGAAAATGAATATGCAACAGGTGCGTCTCACTGGCAATGATGCCAAGAGTTGCAAACGATGCTTTTAAGCGTGCATCGTATTTATCGAGGAGCAATCGCTGCGCGCTCATACCGTGATCGGTTTGGTGATATCCATGTTTGGCAATGTCCGGGCAATTAACGCGGCAAGATCGGCGGCGACTGCGGGCGCGATGGTGGCACCGGGATGCCTGACGCGGTTGCCCGCGATCAGTCCCCGCAGCCGCAATATTTCCTTGCGGACAGCGAGTCCGGGTTGCTGCTCAAACACGATCAACGATGCAAAGCGCGTAAACAAATTGTGCACACGATCAAAATCTTTTGCCCTCGCAGCCGACACCAGCGCCATCAATACTTCAGGAAAGGCAAACCCCGTATTGAAGCCATCCGACCCCGCCTCCAAATCGAACGGCGCGTAAAGTGCACCGAGTCCGCTCAAAATAGTAACCGGACGCGAAAGCCCGTCACGCAGCGCGCGAACCTTCGGCGGTGTCGGCAAGGCTTCGGCTTTTATGCATACGACAGAGGCAACTTCTTTCACAATGCGCAAAATAACCGGTACCGACATTTGAACTTCGGTGGACGCTGGATGATCCTGCAATACGATTGGGAGCCTGGTGGCGTTGGCAACACGACGGTAATACTCAACGATGCGCTCATCGTTGGCAACCGGCTCCTTTGCCGGCGTGACCATGACCGCATCCGCACCGAGGTCCTCCGCCATCTGCGACAAATAAGCCGCTGCAGCCGACCCTGCGTGGCTGGTTCCGACGATGACGGGAATGCGTTTGTTGGCTGCAGCGACGGCCGACTTGATCAGCGCTTCCCGCTCGTGATCGTTGAGGCGATTGGATTCGCCAAGCACGCCGAGAATCGTGATGCCATTGACGTTAAGTCCAACCATGAATTCGATCATCCGTTGCCATGAGGCAAGGTCAAGACTTTCATCGTCGTTGAATGGCGTGGCCAGAATCGGAATTACACCGGAGAAATTGTGCGTGGTCATGCGGTGGTTCCAGTTGTTGACAACAAGGTGGGCACTAAATTACAAACACTTTTATTATGATGGCAATTATGCCAGCGAGAAACGAGGATCAACATAGCGGCGACAAGCTAATCCTACAACTCATCTAGATGACCTATTTGACTTTATTCGCCGCAGTGAATAACATCAATCCTCGATTATTCAATCATGCACTGGAAACCGGCAATGCTTTGAGGCAAATGCTGTTTGATTGCGTGACGTTCAATTTCAAGGATGCTGCGATGATTCACTTTGTATTGCATGAGGCAAAAGACACCGTGGCAGTCGCCGTGGTGGAGGGTATCAAGGCGGGTGCCGACCTGACCGCCTGGATCATGGACGACGACGAGCAGATTCCGATCAAGGCGCTACAGGATATCCCGATCGGCCACAAGATCGCGCTCAAGGACATGGCCGTCGGCGACACCATTTTCAAGTACGGCACCGACATCGGCCGCGTGGTCGCGCCGATCAAGGCGGGCGAACACGCCCACGTGCATAACATCAAAACCAAGCGCTGGTAATTTGCCGACGATAGTTTGGTTTGGCGCGGCAATTCATTACCTAACGAATTCAATCAGGACACAACCATGATTTCCAAGAACACCACCTTTTGGGGCTACCGACGCGAGAACGGTCGCGTGGGCGTGCGTAACCACGTCATTATTTTGCCGGTTGACGATCTTTCCAATGCCGCCGCCGAAGCGGTCGCGCACAATATCAAAGGCGTGATGGCGATTCCGCACCCGTATGGCCGCCTGCAATTCGGGGCTGACCTCGATTTGCATTTCCGCACACTGATCGGGGCCGGCTGCAATCCAAACGTGGCGGCGGTGGTTGTGATTGGCATCGAAGACGGATGGACAAAAAAAGTGGTGGACGGTATTGCCAAATCAGGCAAGCCCGTACTGGGTTTTGGCATCGAGCAACACGGTGACCACGACACCATCATGCGGGCATGCAAGGCGGCGCGCGAACTACTTCAAAATGCCTCGGAAAAACATCGCGAACTGTGCCCGATTCACGAACTGTGGGTATCCACCAAGTGCGGTGAATCCGACACCACCTCCGGGTGCGGCGCCAATCCCACGGTCGGCAATGCGTTCGACAAGCTGTATGAAATCGGTAGCACGCTGGTATTCGGTGAAACGACTGAAATTACTGGTGGCGAGCAAGTCGTCGTTAAACGCTGCCGCACGCCGAAAGTCGCGGAAGATTTCATGGCGATGTTTAACCGTTATCAGGATGTGGTGAATCGTCACAAGACGAGTGATCTGTCTGATTCGCAGCCAACCAAAGGCAACATCCTCGGCGGGCTCACGACCATCGAAGAAAAAGCGATGGGCAATATCCAGAAGATCGGCAAGAAATGTCTGGTCGATGGCGTGCTCGACAAGGCAGAGATTCCGACTGGGCCCGGCCTGTGGTTTATGGATTCTTCCTCTGCTGCCGCCGAGATGGTGACGCTGTGTGCGGCTTCCGGATTCGCGGTGCATCTCTTTCCCACTGGGCAAGGCAACGTCATCGGCAACGCAATTTTGCCGGTCATCAAAATCTGCGCGAATCCTCGTACGGTGCGCACCATGAGCGAGCATATTGACGTCGATTCCTGCGCGTTGCTGCAACGTGAAATGGTGCTCGATCAGGCGGGTGACAAATTGCTCGACATGATGCTGCGCACCGCGAACGGGCGGCTGACAGCGGCTGAGGCGCTCGGACATCGTGAGTTTGTGTTGACGCGGTTGTATGAGAGTGCATAAAAGCGTATCGGAGCAAAAAAATTGGGAATTTGAATTTCTTAAACCTCTTTCCCGTTCGACCTGCGCTCCGCCTGTGCTGAGCTTGTCGAAGCATCGAAGGGTTGAGCGGGCCGTATTTATTAAATGGGATAGCCGATCAGTGCTTCGACAAGCTCAGCACGAACGGGATACTTTGGAAAATCCAAAATATGTAGAGCGCCATTTGGCGGGCTTTCCCGGGCAATAGTGCCTGTAAACCCTCGCCAAATGGCGATCTAGCCGAATTCGCTAAATCCACTTTCACCCGCGGCACATTTCTACCACCTGCCGTCACTTTTGCCCTCAGATACAACAATGAAAATACTGATCACGGAATTTATGGACGAGGCCGCAGTCGCTTCGCTGGCATCGCAATTTGAAACCCACTTTGATGCCACGCTCGTTGATCGACGCGCTGAACTCCTCGAAAGACTCAAGGATGTCGATGCGCTGATCGTGCGAAATCGCACCCAAGTAAACGCAGAAATCCTTGCCGCTGCACCGAAGCTCAAAGTCGTCGGGCGCCTCGGTGTGGGGCTAGACAACATCGATATGCCCGCCTGCAAAGCGCGACAAGTTGAAGTTATTCCCGCCACGGGTGCTAATGCTTTAGCGGTCGCTGAATACGTGATTACCTCCGCCATGATTCTTTTGCGAGGCGCGTATTGTTCATCTGCTGCCGTCAGCGCCGGGCAGTGGCCGCGCGGCCCGCTGTCCAACGGACGCGAGATTAGCGGCAAGGTTCTTGGCATTATTGGCTTTGGCGATATTGGCCGCCTCGTGGCGCGGCTGGCGCAGGGGCTTGGTATGCGGGTTGTGGCCACCGACGCGATGATCAACGCGGATGCGCCAGTGTGGAAAGAAACCGGCGTGGCATGCAGCTCGCTCAATGCCTTACTCGCCACGAGTGACGTGATTTCACTGCACGTTCCCCTGATGCCAGAAACGCATAATCTGATCGATGCAACACGTCTGGCGATGATGAAAACCGACGCCGTGCTGATCAATTCCGCGCGTGGCAGTATCGTCGATGAGGCCGCGTTGGCCACAGCGTTGCGGGCGAAAAAATTAGGTGGTGCGGCGCTCGATGTATTTGACAGCGAGCCATTAAAGGCGGGCTCCCCGCTGACAGATTGCCCCAATCTTCTGCTCACGCCGCACATCGCGGGCGTGACAGCCGAGGCCAATGTTCGTGTCAGCAGCATGATCGCTGAACGCGTTGCCGCGGCGCTTTCATCATTGCGCTAATTTTTGTAAAACCTACCGACGAATGATCTGATGCCAAAACATGATCTTGAAACGCTCGCCGCACTCGCAACACGTGCGCTAACCGAAGCGGGTGCTTCGCGTCCGATGGCCGACGCCACCGTGCGCGCGTTGCTTTACGCTGAAGCGCGCGGGTTGCCATCGCATGGTCTGTCGCGTGTGCTGCAATACACCACGCATTTACGCAATGGTCGCGCCAACGGAGCCGCCGTGGCGAGCGTGAGCAAAGGCAAAGCAGCAGCGTGCCTGATTGATGCCGACGAGGGTCTTGCATTTCCGGCGTGTGAACTAGCGATTGCAGAAGCGATCAAGCGTGCGACCAGCGCTGGCGCATGTTTTGTTGGTGTGACCAACAGCCATCATTTTGGTGCTGCCGCGTATCACGTTGAGGCCGTGGCGGAAGCCGGCATGGTGGGCCTTGCTTTCGGTAACTCCCCCAGCGCGATGCCTGCCTGGGGCGGCAAGCGCGGCATTTTTGGCACCAACCCGATTGCCGCAGCTTTCCCGCGTCAATACGCGTTGCCGCTCATGATCGATTTGTCATTGTCAGAAGTGGCACGCGGCAAACTCATGATCGCCGCCAAAAAAGGTGAATCGATTCCACTCGGCTGGGCGCTTGATAAGGATGGCAACCCCACCACCGACCCCAAGGCGGGCATGGAGGGCACGATGATGCCCGCAGGCGGCGTGAAAGGGGCGATGCTTGCCTTGATCGTCGAGCTATTGTGCTGCGCGTTGACGGGTGCCGCGTTTGGTTTTGAAGCCGATTCGTTTTTTGTCGATGCGGGCAATCGACCGCGCATCGGCCAGGCATTTTTGGTGATTGATCCGGATGCGCTGGCGGGGAAGGAAGTTTTCTACGCACGCATCGAGACGCTGGTGGCGGCAATGCTCGCTGATGAAGGCGTGCGACTTCCCGGTTATCGTCGCGCGGCAATCGCCGAGGGCACGGCGCGCGAGGGCGTTGAAATCCCGGCGGGGTTAATGGCTGATCTGGAACGCCTTGCCGCTGTCGCGTAACGTCTCAGCAAAAACTCATTTCATCATCGCGCCATAAACCATATTGGGAATAAGCTGCCGGTAGTAAGCGCGCATTCCCGGTGCCTGCGCCATCCAGATCACGGCGAGTTTTTCTCTTGGGTCGATCCAAAAATTAGTTCCGCCAAGTCCGCTCCAGTCGGCGATACCGGGCGTGCCCAGCGTGCCCGCTTCGCCTAATTCAGTGCGAATAGCGAAGCCAAGTCCGAACCCATAGCCCGGCCTCGGCCCCGGCGCTGCACTGCTTGGCGGCAGCGTCGCCCGCACGCCTGAAAGATGATCGGCCAACATGTAGTCGACGGTCTTTGGAGAAAGGATGCGCACACCATCGAGTTCACCGCCGTTTAGCAGCATTTGCGCAAATCGCAGGTAATCGTCGGCCGTGGAGACCGCGCCGCTGCCGCCGGAAAAGCGCGCGGGTGGCTTTTGAACATCGTTCAAAACTACTTTTATCTTCCACACCGGATCAGTTTCAAATGGCTCAGCGACTCGGCCGCGTTTTGCGGGCTCAACCGAGAACGCAGTGTCTTTCATTCCGAGCGGGCGAAAAATACGTTCCGAAAGAAGTGCATCAAGTGGCTGCCCCGAAACCCTTTCGAGCAAGACACCCAAAACATCTGTTGCAATGCTGTATTCCCACTTGCTGCCGGGCTGCGATTGCAAGGGCAACTTCGACAGTTTTTCAATCCATTCCGCACCGGCAAGCTCAACGCCATCAAGCCGGTTTTTTTTGTACTCGTCTTTGACCAGCGACTTGCCCTCAAATCCGTAAGTCAGTCCCGCCGTGTGTCGCAGCAAATCGTGAACCGTCATCTCGCGCGTCGCAGGGACAACGTCCAGGATTTTTTTGCCGGCCGCGTCGTTGCGCTCAACACCTACTTTCAGGTTTGCCAACTCGGGCAAGTATTTGGATACCGGGTCGGCGAGAAATATTCGCCCCTCTTCAACCAGCATCATTGCTGCCACCGAAACGAAAGGTTTCGTCATTGAATAGAGTCTGAAAATCGAATCCCGTCGCATCGCGACCGCTGTTTTTGGATTCTGGATGCCGATGGCTTCCGCATGGACGAGGTTGCCGTTGCGGCCCACCAAAATGACGGCACCAGGCAGGTGTGCATCGCTTACGTCTTTGTTGACTTTGGCGCTGAGTGCATTCATACGCGGCGCTAAAAAACCTTGGTTGTATATGCTGGGAATTGCGCTGGTATCCGCTGCTGAGAGTAGCGTTGAGCAACTTGCGGTGACCGCAACTATTAATTGTTTGGCAAAAGGACCAAAGTTCATTTGACGTTCCGCGTTTGCAATTTGATAAATCGATTATGCGTTGAATGCCCTTAAAATGCAGACATGTCCGTAGCCTTGCTGCTCATTCCTGATTTCGCGCTTATTCTTTTTGGCTTTTTTCTCAATCGCAGTACCGATTGGGGCCGCGACTTCTGGGGCGGTCTGGAAAAGCTGATTTATTTTGTGTTGTTTCCGGCGCTGTTGTTTAATTCCATCGCCAGAACAAGCATTGATTTCGTCGCGGCAGCACCCGCGTTGAAGACGGCTGTCGTGATTGTGCTGGTCGGTATCGCGCTCGCCTGGTTGGCCCGGCCGCTGTTTCGTCCGACGGATAAATCGTTCGCATCCGGCTTTCAAACGGCATTCCGATTCAACTCTTATATTGGCCTGGCGATTGCGGGTCGCCTACACGGCGAAGCCGGTATCGCCGCCTTTGGCATCATCATCGGACTAGTCGTGCCGCTGTGCAACGTCGCTTCTGTGTCGGCGCTTGCCCGACACAATAATGCGAGTTTGTGGAAGGAGCTAGTGCGTAACCCGCTGATCCTGGCAACCGTTGGCGGCGTGCTTTACTCGCTCTCAGAGTTGCCGTTACCTGAAGTCGCCCAAATGTTGATTTCCCGTATGGGTGCCGCGTCACTCGCTTGTGGATTGCTCTGTGTTGGTGCCGCGCTTGAACTGAAGAGTATTGGAAAGAATGCGGGACTGATTAGCTATTTCACTGCAGTAAAGTTGATTGCCATGCCAGTCGCGGCAATTTTTTCGGCGCGAGCGCTTGGTGTGACTGGTGTTTATTTTGACATGGTGGTGTTGCTCGCAGCGCTACCTACTGCAACGTCGGCGTATGTATTGGCAATAAGAATGGGCGGGGACGGTCAGCTGGTGGCGCAGGGTGTGACGGTGAGTACGCTCGCAGGCATGGTTGCCATTCCGTTCTGGTTGAGTGTGAGTCGAACTCTTTAAAGGAAATGACATGCGTCTGGATGATGAGCGGGAAAGCGATAACTTTGAAGACAGGCGTGGCTCTGGCGGCATGCGAACGGCGGGCGGTGTTGGTATAGGCACGGTGGTGATCGCGTTGGTGGCAAGTTATTTTTTCGGCATCGACCCGTCAACTATTCTCGGCATGGGCGAGGCAGTTCAATCGACATCTACGCAGGCGCCGTCAAAACCAATAGATCCCGCGACCGATCCTGATGCTGCATTGAAAACGGAAATGCGGAAAGTGCTCTCCAAGACCGAAGATACGTGGGCGCAGTTATTTAGCCAGATGGGCGAAAAATATCAACCGCCGAAACTAGTGGCCTTTACCGGTCGGACGAACACCGCATGTGGTACTGGCCAGGCAGCGATGGGGCCGTTCTACTGCCCCGGCGATCAGAAGGTATATCTTGATATGGCGTTTTTCCGTGAGATGGAACGGCGCTTCCGGGTTGGTGGCGACTTCGCGCGTGCCTACGTGATCGCGCATGAAATTGGCCACCACGTGCAAAAACTCACGGGTGTGTCGGACAAGACCGATGCGATGCGCCAGCGGCTTTCGGAAAAGGAGTTCAATAAAGTCTCCGTGCGCGTTGAATTGCAGGCCGATTGCTATGCAGGTGCCTGGGCTTATCATTCCAATCGCGCCAAACCGTTCCTCGATCCGCAGGATGTCGATGAGGCGCTTAAAGCGGCCAATGCCATCGGCGATGACATGCTGCAGAAGCAGTCACGTGGTGTGGTGGTGCCGGATTCGTTTACACATGGCAGCTCTGCGCAGCGCATTCATTGGTTCAAGACCGGATTTGAGACCGGTAGCCTGAAAGCCTGTGATACTTTCGCGGTGCGGGATTTATAGATCGCGACACTAAAATGGAAAACGGCACGCGTTGGCGTGCCGTTTTTGTTTGCAGATTGCGAAAAAAATTATTCGCCTTTGGTCTGCGTCGACACGTAATCAAGTTTCTCTTTGATACGCGCCGATTTGCCTGAGCGATCACGCAGATAGTAGAGCTTGGCGCGGCGCACATCACCGCGGCGCTTTACTTCGATCGAGGCGATTGTTGGCGCGTAGCTCTGGAACGTACGCTCTACGCCCTCACCGGAAGAAATCTTCCTGACGATGAACGAGGAATTGAGGCCACGGTTGCGTTTGGCAATTACCACGCCTTCGAATGCCTGCACGCGTTTGCGTTCGCCTTCGATCACGTTGACGTTGACGATAACCGTATCGCCGGGAGCGAAATCGGGAATCACCTTGGCCAGACGGGCCATTTCTTCTTTTTCCAGCGTTTCAATCAAATTCATGTTGTTTCCTTTCATGTTTGCGGCTGAAGATCAGGGGAACCTCTGATCAAGTCCATTCCGATATGCTTGCGTCGATATTAGGGCACCTGCGGCGTTGCACTCCTCGTGCGGTAGCCTCAGCAACGCACCTTCGTCGCGCGTCTTGCATATGCCCCAATCTCAACACAATCCTATCGAAAGCGACTTGATCAGAGGTTCCCTAGCCCCCCCAAAATCCGCAAATCTGCATTTTCATTTCTGTTGGAG
>JAYURJ010000176.1:0-10443 GCA_043756275.1 Betaproteobacteria bacterium
GTTCGCCTTAAAGTCACTGGATCCCCGCCTTCGCGGGGACGACGAATGTTGATATGTTCGCTATCAGCTTATTAAATTAATGATCGAGAAACGGAATAATACGTGCAGCCCGACCATCACTTTAACTAGCTTACGATTTGTATTTAACACTGCACCCGTATGGGGTGGACGTGGAAACCGACACCGGTTTGCCCGCCCTCATTTCGTCCAGCGCTGCCGCTACATAATTCCTGGCTGTCTTGATATCCGCAATATTGGCCGAGCGCTTGTCGTCGATGCCACCTGCGTAAACCAATGTGCCTTGTGGGTTGATGATGTACATGTGCGGTGTGGTCTTGGCACCATAGGATTGGCCGGTCTTGCCGCTCTCGTCCATCAGGTAAGCCGTTGGCGATGCCTTGCTCTTTTTCAGGATGCTATTCAACACATCCGGCTTCTTGTAATCCTGATGTCCCGGCTCCGTGGAGCTGACTGCCAGCCAAACCACGCCGTCCTTGGTGTATATGGATTGCAGGCCTTGCATATTGGCGGAGTCATAGTGCTTCTTCACAAACGGGCACTCGGGGTTATGCCATTCGAGTACGACTGTCTTGCCTTTGTAATCGGCGAGGTTGACCGCTTTGCCATTGGTGTCGCTCAAGGCAAAAGTGGGAGCGGGCTCCCCGACAGTGGCGGCGGCGTAGGCTGTAGACACTGCCATGAAGGGAAGCGATGCGGTGATCAACGAGGCAAGCAGGGTTTGATTCATTGCGGGCTCCTTGGTGAGTGGATGGTGATGTGAATACGAGGGCATTTGAGCAGGATCTGCGGCAGAAGTTTCATTCCAACGAAGCACGCAGATGGCGCTGGACGTTTTTATAAGTGACTCAAAGCGCTTTGGTCATAAAAGTGCTGAATGGGTCCTCAACGTAGTCTCCAAACGGCCCGCACGGTTGGAATCCAAGCCGCATGTACAAGCCATGAGCGGGTGCAAATGTCGTCATGGGGCCGGTCTCCAGACTCAGCCGCCGATATGCGCGCCGCTCAGCTTCATTCATTATGTGCTGCAGCAGTCCGACGGCCACGCCTTTGCGCAAGTGCGTTGAGGCGGTGCGCATCGATTTGATTTCGCCGTGGAACGGATCAAGCTCCTTCAGTGCGCCGCAGCCTAACAATTCTTTATCCTGCCACGCGCACCAGAAAGTGATGTCGGGTTTGCGCAGCTTCTCAAGATCCAGCGCGTGCATGCTTTCCGGTGGCGATAACAGCGCCATGCCACGCAGGTGCTCCTGTAGAAGCTGCTCTATTTCCGGGCCTCTTAGATCGTCCAATCGAATATCCATGCGCTTGAAAATTCCTCAGTTCGCGGGACACGTGGCGCAAGAGCGACAGCAAGAAAAATTGGTCATTTCCGTAGTTTACTTAACGCCGTGTCGGTCGTCTATTGGCTGACAAGGGCGAAGTGTTTGTGCGCATGACGGACGGAGGGCGAACTGCCGAACGCGGACGTCGCGTATCCAAAGCTTGCGAAGCCAGCGGCGTTTACCTGCACCGACAAAATATGTTCGTCGCCGATTTATGAATCAAGTGAAACTAAGCCGACGATTCAGCGCTTGGCAAAAGGCAATTCGCCGTCACAGACGAACGCGATAGCAGATGGGTTGACCGCGCCCCCATCACAGTTTAGATTGCGCCATCACAATCCTTTGTTCGCAGACAGAAAAGGAGCGCCCGATGGGAACCAAAGATCCGCGCATTGATGCCTATATCGCCAAGTCGGCCGCCTTCGCCAAACCGATCCTCACGCACGTACGCAAACAGGTGCACGCCAATTGTCCGGACGCGACCGAAACGATCAAATGGGGCATGCCGTTCTTCGAGTACAAGAACCGCATTTTTTCAAACATGGCGGCGTTCAAGGCGCACTGTGCAGTCGGCTTTTGGAACGGAGCGTTGCTGAAGATCGATTCCACACTGGATAAGGCGATGGGCCAGTTCGGCCGCATTACTTCACTCGCAGATTTGCCCGGCGAGAAGGAATTTGCGCGCATCATCAAGGCTGCGGTGACGCTGCACGATGAGGGTGCGAAATTACCATCGCGCGTAAAACCTGCCGAGAAAAAAGAATTGGTTGTGCCGGATTATTTCCTTGCTGCAGTGAAGAAAAACAAGAAGGCACTGACAGCTTTCGAGGCTTTCAGCCCATCGAAGCAAAGGGAATACGTGGAATGGATCACCGAGGCCAAAACCGATGTGACGCGCGACAAACGTCTGGCGCAGGCGGTCGAGTGGATGAGTGAGGGCAAGAGTCGAAACTGGAAATACCAGAACTGCTGAAAGCTGCAATATTTTTGACGTGCTGTAGTGTCAACTTGCTTGTAAGACCTGGCTTCGATGCATCAGCAATTCATCAGGTGCCACTTGATGGTTGATATGCTCGGCCGGTGAAGCAAGCGAAAATCCCAAGTGTTCCAGCAACCGTACTGACCGTAAATTTTCCCGCTTGAGTTCGGCAGTATAAGTGTGGACCCGGTAGTGCGCGCCAAGTTCAGTCATCATCGCGTCGACAGCCTCACGCGCTAGCCCTCGGCCCCAATACGCGCTAGCGAACACATATGCGATCGCCGCATAACCATCCGGGTGCAGCGTCGCCTGCACGTAGCCGATGAGTTCGGTCGTTGGCATGCGTGCCACCCAGTTTAGCCATTGTTCCTGCCCGTCCGGCGATTGCCGTGATTCGAGTTTCGCGAATCGCGTGCGCAACCATGCGAGCGACTGTGGCGGCGCGTTCTCAAACATGTAAATGGCAGGATCATTTAGAACGACGAACATTTCATCGGCATGCGCGATTGTCTGCGGCTCCAACGTGAGCGAGACTGTCTCGATGATTCGCATTGCGGATATCTGGCTTGATTTAGACAGCTTCTCCACCAGTCTCAGTCGTCGGCTTCTTTTTCCCCAGCCGCGATTCGGTACCAGCCATCAGCTTCGTAATATTTTCCCGATGCCGCCATACCAGCAGTGCCGACATCAAAATCACTGCCGGTAACGCCGCCGTGATGCCAAACAGGAAGAAGCAGTAAACCGGCGCGAACACCGACGCAACGATTGCTGCGAGTGAGGAATAGCGGAAGAAAAACGCGATGATCAACCACGTCGAAAACGTGGCCAGACCGAGCCAAACGTTGATCGCGATCAGGATACCAAGTGCAGTTGCCACGCCCTTGCCACCGAGAAACTTGAAGAACACGGGAAACAGATGGCCGAGGAAAACCGCGATGGCGACACCGGCGACGGTGGCGGGAGAAAGTCCGAAATCGGCAGCATATTTTTGCGCGAGCCATACCGCGAACCAGCCTTTACCAGCATCGCCCAACAGCGTGAGGATCGCGGCCAGTTTTTTGCCGGTGCGCAACACATTGGTCGCGCCAGGGTTGCCCGAGCCGTAGGTGTGCGGGTCTGGCAGGCCCATCGCCCAGCTCACAATCACGGCAAACGAAAGCGAGCCGATGAGATAGGCGAGAATGATGGCGATCAGGGAGTTGGTCATGCCGATACTCTACAATACTTTGCATGGACACCATCTTCATCCGCGAGCTTCGCGCCGACGCGTGGATCGGCATTTATGAGTGGGAGAAACTTTCCCCGCAAACGCTAGATTTCAATCTTGAGATCGGCCTCGACACGCACGTCGCGGGCGAGAGCGACAATATTGGCGATACCGTCGACTACGGCAAAGTGGTGGATCGGATTCGCAGCGATTTGAAGGATCAGCATTTCAAGCTGCTCGAAGCGCTGGCGGAACATATTTCGCAAGTCGTGCTGCACGATTTCAACGCGCAGTGGGTAAAAATCAGCGTGGCCAAGATCAACCACATGCGCGGCGTGAAGATGGTCGGTGTGACGATTGCCAGGCGGCGCGATGATGCGGGTGCGCGCACGGTGCCGGGTACGGGCGATAACGTTTCTGCATAGCTGGCATCGACGCATAGATGATCAAGTGGATTCTGGTGCTGGCGGTGGTGGTCATTTTGCTCGGCCTGTTTGCGCCGCAATTGGCGAAGCTGGGGCTCTGGAAACTGCCGGGCGATCTACGATTCAAACGCAATGGCCGTGAATATTTTCTGCCGATCACGAGCACGGTGCTGGTGAGTCTGGCGCTAACGTTGCTGCTGCGGTTGTTCGGGCGCTGACAGACCTTATTCCACCAGTGCCGCATTCACCAGTTGCAGATTCACCACCCGCGCCACCTCCTGCGGTGACATGCCAACGAGGAACCCGCGCTTGCCGCCATTGATAAGAATGCGATCAAGCGCCAGAATTGATGCCTCCATGAAAACCGGCATGGGTTTGCGCAACCCAAACGGTGAACAGCCACCGACCTGATAGCCGGAGTGACGCGTTGCATCCTCGGGCTTGCACGGTGTCACGCGCTTGGCACCAATCTGCCGCGCCAGTTCCTTGGTACTGACTTTTCGGTCGCCATGCATCAGCACGCACAGCGGATTGCGCTTGTCGTCTTCAAAAATCAGCGTCTTGACGACGTGATGCTCATCGACACCGAGCGAAGAGGATGAAACGCTGGTGCCGCCGTGTTCGACATAATCGTAAACATGCTCGGTGTAAATAACGCCATGCTGTTTGAGCATTGACGTGGCAGGCGTTTCTGAATGTTTGCGCATGGCAATTTTGATGAAAGTCTAGTACTGGCACTCTTCACAGAGGCATATCGGCCTGAAGGCCTCGTCAATACTCGTTCTGCATATATTTATTATGCAGCCCGCAATTCAAACCTGACCTCCCCCGCCACATTCGCCGCCAATGACAGCACGTACCCGGCTTGCTCGGCTTGCTTGAATGCCTGATACAAACCAATGCCGAGCCCGCCGCCACGTGAGTTTGCGATTGGCGCGCGGAACAGATTTTCGACTGCCGCACTGGCGATGACACTGCCGCTGTCATTGATCGTCAACGCGGCTGCGTCGTCGATCAATAACTCAATCGAGATGCTGATACCGGGCTCGCGTTGCTGTTTCTTGCGCGCATTTTCCAGACAATTCTCAAGCACGGTGTCGAATAAATTGACGGGCAGCGCCACCTTCATATCACCGCGCGCTATAAACGAGGCACCGCTTCCTGCATGTCGCGCCAGCACATCATTCCACCACTCTTCAGCAGCGAGCGTCAGGCTGGTGCCACCGAGCGCAGGATTTTGCAATTTATCGAGCGTCGTTTGCAGGCGCTTGGTCAGTTGTGGCAACTGCCGATCCAGCATCGCCTCGTAAGGTGTCGCGGCCCGGCGTTCAGCCGGCGGGCCATCATCATCGCCGCCCTGCCGCGCGATGCTTTTTGAGGTCAATGCGAACAGCGACTGCAACAGGTTCTTGATGTCGTGGGTAAGCTTGGCACCGGTCTCATGCACGGCTTGCATGTATGCATTCTGCTTGATCACTTGTTCGCGCCGCTTGCCTTCGTAAAATTCGCCGACAACCTGTGCCAGCAACCGCAAATGCAGAAACAGCGCGGGCGAAAGCGCGCTCTCGGTATGAAATGTGATGTCGAGCTCGTGGTAACGAAACTGCGCGGGATGGCTGGTTTCCTTGCCGAATTCGCCACGGCCATCGGGTGCGATCCATTTGCAGCCCAATATCCACGGCATGGTAGACACTTCCGCCATTGCGGTTTGCAGAAAGCGTGCCGCTGTCATTTCGGTTTCGGACAGGGTGGCAATGCGCCGCATCCATAATTCAAACGGCATGCCGACGCTCATCAGGTAGCGCGAAAAATAGGTGCGCAAACCACCATAACCCGCCCGCGGCCCCCACAGCGCGGCGAGCAGTAGCAACGCGCCGGAAAACGACATCACCGTCAATAGCACCGCGCGAAAATATGAATTGTCGGTAACGCGCATCGCCGCGATGCTGCCAAGTACCAGCACCACCACGAGCTGGAAAATAAACAGGCTGTAGAAAAAATCAAAGACCTGCGCCGTGGTTTCATCTTCGGCGCGATATGGCAACACCGCCATGATCAGCAACGCCACCGGCAAAATAACTTTTACCATCGCCGTCAGACCCACCGGCAACGCGCTGATCTTCAGCAGCAGCACCGGCACGGCCCAGAGCAACAAAATGGTGAACAAATAAAACACGGCCACCAAATAAAACCGGCCACGGCGCGCCGCCTGCAAGGTGAATACTTTGCCACCCATGATGCCGATCAGAATGGCGACCCAGGTCATCATCATCCATCCGGACAAACTGTAGATCGCGGCCCCGGTGATAACAAAAAACAGACCGGTGGCGAATACATTGAGCTCGCTCTCGGTGCTGACAAATGGCTGCCACAGCAAGAACAAACCGAAATGCACCATCAGCCAGCTACGCTGAAAGTAGCCGCCAGGCTCGGCAATCAGGCCTGCATGCAACGACAGCAACATGGCGAGAATGACCCATCGCCGCCAACGCATGAGCGTCGTGGCCAAGGGTGCTGTTCGGGGGGCAAAAACGCTGGTCATCTATTTGGTTGGTGTATGGATTAGTGCTGGAAGAAATAGTTGGGGCTAGGGAAGCTCTGATCAAGTCTATTTTGAGTGTGGTTCGATGCTTCGACAGGCTCAGCACAGGCCGAGCTCACCACGAACGGAATCAATAACTTACCGTTCGTCCTGAGCCTGTCGAAGGACTTGATCAAAGATACCCCAAGCGTAGCCTGAATTAATGCCCGATGCCATCGCGCAAGCGCATGGCCACTTTTAATGTGTCGAAAACCCGGACAGGTGTTGATTTTTTAAGCAACTCAAGCCGTCGTAAGCCCGGCATCGTATCGTAAGAATTTAATAATTTCTTTATAAATCAATATCCTACATACTTGGCACGTCGATTGCTCATATGTACTCAGGCAAATGCCAAGCTACCACCCGGAGACAACATGAAAAACCAACTACCGCAACTGGACATGAATGATTTCACCGTTTTTTTCCTCGTATTTGGACTGGTGGCAGGCTTGGCAATTCGGTAAACAGCAGGTAAAAATCAAGTCATTAATTCTGACATCGTCATCGCCGCAAATGCACTCTTAACCGTATCAAATATCGGAGCATTAAATGAAAAATATTAAAAGCATGAAGGGCCAGCAATCAGGCTTTACCTTGGTCGAGATCGCCATCGTACTGGTGATTATCGGTCTGCTGCTCGGTGGCATTTTGAAAGGGCAGGAATTGATTAATAGCGCGAAGGTGAAGAACCTCGCCGCTGATTTTAAAAATGCGCCGTTGGCCATTTACGGTTATCAGGACAGATTCCGTGCGGTTCCGGGCGATGATCTCCGTGCCGATAGTAATTTGCCAACCGGCGTCCCTGCAGATCAAGGTAATGGAAATGGCCGCATTGACGGCGAATGGAATTCGGAAGTTGCCACTGACGAATCAGCAAAGTACTGGCGTGCGGTTCGTTTGGCCAACTTTGCTGCTGGACCGACAGATATGACTTTGCTCCCTGGTTACTACCCAACTAATGTTGAAGGTGGCCGCGTTGGTATTACCGGCGCAATTGTCACGCAAGTTCCGATTATCGGTATGACGGGAACATATGTGTTCTGTTCCAGCGGCATCCTCGGCAAATTTGCACGCCAGCTTGATGCCACCATCGACGACAACAATACGACTACTGGATCGGTTCGTGTTCGTGCTCTGGTAACAGGTGGCACGGTTGCCGCGCCGGCAGCGGCCATTTCTTCCAACACGACAACAACGCCAGATTTCGACACCACCGGCTACACGGTCTGCATGACGTTCTAATCGTCGCAAAAGTTGTCATGCAAAAAGCCCGCTTCGGCGGGCTTTTTATTTGTACGTTTTACTCAAGCTGATAGACACCCGACGTGTGACGCGCAGCATGACTCATGCTGATGAGAGTGGTGCCCAAGGATTGATGACTTCCACACCAGAGAATTCAAAATCCTTGACGTTACGACTGACGACACGCAATTCATGGTGCAGCGCGGTGGCAGCAAGCACGCTGTCAATGCTGGGAACAGGGCGGCCCGCATCCGCGAGCAATCTTCCCCAGCGATCAGCTACCTCCGGCCCAATAGGCAAGATACGAGGGCCGAACCAATTGCGCAGATCGTGCTCCAGCCAACACCGTAATTTTTCGCGCCGCGATGAGTCAGCGAGCCGTTCCACACCTTTGCGTATTTCACCGAGTGTCAACACGCTGAGGTAAAGCGCATCGTCGGGCGTTTGGCCAAACCAATTCAACACGTTTTTGTCTGGCTTGGTGCGCACTAATTCCGAAATAACATTCGTGTCGAGCAGCTAGCTCACAGCGCAAATTTTCGCGTCGGCGACTGCCCCCGGACAGTCTTAACGCCAGCGCCTAACAGCGATGTGGCGCGCATAAATGCCAAAAACCCTGGCTTGGGTTGGATCAGACGCGAACACGTTTCAAGAGAAACGACCACGACGGCGGGCTCGCCACGCACAATGAGGTCTTGACGGCCTTCCTTCAGCGTGCGATTCACCACCTTGCTACGACAAATGCGCAGAGCCGGCAAACCCTGCCGATAGTGTGGCAATGGTCGACGAATCACCCGCAATGGCAGGCTGAGTCCGTGAGTGGTGAGTTCGACGACAACGTCACATGGGTTCGCTAAACACCCTTTTTGCGCACATGGCCCAAGCGGGAAAATTTATTTAGTTCGCCCGCTGCTCCAACACAAATCCCGCCAGAGCATCCCGCCCCAGCACCTTCACCAGATACGGCATCACTTCCTGCAATGTTTTGTGCAGTGTCCACGGTGGGTTGAGGACGAAAAGTCCGCTACCGCGCATACCGAATCCATCCTCGGCAGGCGCGTTGACGGAGAGCGCAACGTGTAGCCAGCTCTTTGCGGGCAGGGATTTGAGCGTGGTTGGCAGACGTTGACTATCCGCACGTGAGAGCTGCGGATACCAGAGCATGTAGGTGCCGGTGGCAAAACGGCTCAGCGCATCTTTTAGTGCGAGCACCACAGCGCTGTAGTCCCCTTTGTCTTCAAACGATGGATCGATCAGCGTCAAGCCACGGCGCGGCAGCGGCGGCAAAACGGCTTTGAGGCCGGCATAACCATCGGTTGGCGCAATGATGGTGCGGCGTTGGACAGCAGAACCCAGCGCGCGAAAATTATCCTGTAACAATGCGCTGTCGCTGCTGTGCAGCTCGAACAGGCGTAATCGGTCCGGCGGTCGCAATAGACGTTGCGCGAACCACGGTGAGCCGGGATACGCACGCAATTTGCCGTCAGGATTTAGTTCGCGCACGAGGTCGACGTATTCGGCCAATGGTGCGGGCAAGTCTTTTCGGGCCCAGAGCCGACCGATGCCATCGACGTGCTCGGCAAGTTTTGTCGCATAGCCGATATCGAGTGCGTATAGCCCTGCACCCGCGTGGGTGTCCACGTACCAAAACGGCGTTTCCTTTTGGCTGAAATGGCGAATCAGTTCAACCAGCAGAAAATGCTTTAGAACGTCGGCGTGGTTACCGGCGTGGAAGGCGTGGCGATAGCTGAGCATGGTTTCAGTTGTGAGTACTTTTGTCTTGGGCGTTGAGCGTATCAGGAGTTTCGGGTGGTTTAGAATCAGATGAACAGCAGTTACTGTCGCAGCACAGAAAATATTCAATTATTTATTGAAACTCTAGCATCCGCGTGCCTTTCAGGCATAAATGCTCTGTAAATCCCCGCCAACGCTAGAGTTTCAATTTCTGTTGATGATGCCATCCGTACAGCTTCAAAGCATGTTCGCCTTGCACCGTCAGTCGCTTTCCGCTTATAATTCAAGGCTTTCCTGCTTATGCAGGGAATAGTTACCGGTTCTCAACCGGCCCGTTATCCGTTCTCAACGGATTGTTCAACCGGCTCAGGGTCAAACCCGGCTCATAGCCAAACAGGAGAGTCAAAATGGTAGTTATTCGCTTGTCGCGCGGTGGCGCGAAAAATCGCCCTTTCTACAATATTGTCGTTGCTGACTCACGCAATCCGCGTGATGGTCGCTTCGTCGAGCGAGTGGGTTTTTACAACCCGCTGGCCAAAGAAGGCGAAGAAGCCGTCCGTATCGCAATGGATCGCCTCACATATTGGCAGGGTAAAGGCGCGCAAGCCTCCGATACCGTGATGCGCTTGGTCCGTAAGCACGGCAAAAAAGTCGCTGCTACAGTTTAGTTATACGCGGCAATTGCCGCGAACTAGAGCTGGCTCAGGTTAAGTTAAGAAAATGGAAGATGTCGTCGTCATGGCGCGAGTCGCCGGTGCGTTCGGCATCAAGGGCTGGCTCAAGCTGCACACCTTTACCCAGTCCCCCGATAGCCTCGATGCGTATGCGTCCTGGCTGTTGCGGGGCAGCAAGGGTTGGGAAGAGTTTGAGCTGGAGGATTTTGCCGTGAATGTCAAAGGTGTCGTTGCCAAGCTTAAAGGCTGCGATGACCG
>JAYURJ010000177.1:0-10437 GCA_043756275.1 Betaproteobacteria bacterium
GCGTCGCCTCCGGCTGATTCTGCTGCCGAATTAAACAGCACATCAACGGACGGACGGTGCAGATTCACTGCCGCGTCGTTGCCAATCTTGATGCCGTAGCCACGCGCGCCAAAACGTTCCACCCGCAGATGAAAACCGCCGGGCGCGACATAGGCGTGTCCGGGCAGGGCGGGCTCGTCGTTTTCAGCTTCCTTGACGGTGATCTTGCAGAGCCCGTCAAGGCGCTTGGCAAACAGCTTGGTGAATGTCCCCGGCATGTGCTGTGCGATCAGAATTGGCGGGCAGTCCTCAGGCACGGCAACGAGGATATCCTTGAGCGCTTCCGCGCCGCCTGTGGAGGCTCCAATCACAATCACGCGGTTCTGCGTTTTTGTCGCACTGCCCAGCATCGGCAGCACTTCATCGGCATCGACGGCGCGGTTGATGTCCAGCGGCTGAATATTGTCGCGCGCGGCATACGCGCCACGGATTTTTTCAACGATCAACTGTGCGTAGTCGTCGTCAGTCGTCTCGCCCGCGACGGGTTTGCCGACAAAATCGACCGCGCCCATTGCCAGGGCGCGAAACGCAATGTCTGAGCCTTCCTGTGTGTGCGAGGACAGCATCACCACCGGCATCGGCCGCACCCGCATGAGGCGCTTCAGAAACGACAGCCCGTTCATATTGGGCATTTCGATATCGAGCGTCAGCACATCAGGATTGAGCGAGCGGATCATTTCGCGCGCCACCAGCGGATCAGGTGCTGCGCCGACTACGATCATGTCGGTTTGTTCGTTGATGATTTCTTTAAGGATATTTCGGATCAGCGCCGAATCATCGACTACCAGAACTTTGATCTTCACTTGAATATCTCCACATCACCACCGACCACGACGTTGCGCAGGCGCAGGTTGTATTCACTTTCACGTTCCACAATCGTATGGTTGTGGAGTTCCTTGAGTTTCTTCACCAGCACTTTACCCGTGGCTGGAAAAAAATATAGTTTGCGCGGATACACGCCAAGCAAATCTTCAGCAACGATCTTGATGCGCTCGTTATGCAGATATTCGGTCACAAAACTGGCGTTGGCCTCACCAATACTGTTTGCGGTGAAGCCACGCAAGACATTGCCCCCGCCAAAAACCTTCGCTTCCATGTTCTCACGCCGCGCGCCCATTTTCAGCAACTGATTGATGAGAATTTCCATCGCGAAAGTACCGTAGCGCGCTGACATCGAAATCGGATTGGCGGGATCCTGCTCGCTGCGTGGCAGCATAAAGTGGTTCATGCCCCCCACGCCAGCGCGCGGGTCGCGCAGGCATGCCGTCACGCACGAGCCCAATACCGTCACGAGCACCATGTTTTTATCGGTGGCGAAATATTCGCCGGGTAGAATTTTTGCAGCCTCAATGCCAAATTTGCGGTCGATGTAGCGGACTGGCGACGTCTCGACGCGAGACCCGCTGCTGCTGTCGTTGTGGTTCCCACTTTTATCGCTGTTATTGTCAATGCCGCTCATGGGTTTCAGCTTGCCAGCTCATAGACGGTCTTGCCGCGATTACGAAAGATATCGCCGGCGTTATAAAAAAAGTTTTCCGAATGCCCGGCAAACAGCAGACCACTTGGCCGCAGCAACGGCATGAAACGGGAAAGTATTTTTGTCTGCGTTGCCTTGTTGAAATAAATCATGACATTGCGGCAGAAAATGGCTGCCATCGGCGCTTCCAGATCCCACGGTCCATCGTGCAGATTGATCTGGCGAAATTCAACCATGCGTTGCACTTCCGGCCGAATTCGCGCAAAGCCCGCCTGCGCACCCGTTCCCCGCAGGAAGAATTTTTTCAACCGTTGTGGCGAAAGAGATTCAAGCTTATCCATCGGATAAACACCTCTTGCCGCCGTGGCCAGCGCATCGGTATCAAGATCGGATGCGATGATGCGCACCGGCGGCATGTCGGATGCATATCCCTCGATGACGGCCATGGCAATCGAATACGGCTCTTCACCGGTGGAACAGGCTGCACTCCAGACGATGAGCGGATCGGGCGATTTCATACTTATCAAATGATCAACAAGAATCGGAAAGTGATGCGCTTCGCGAAAAAAATAGGTGAGGTTGGTGGTCAGGGCGTTGATAAACCGCACGTGTTCATCTTCACCGCTGGATTCAACGAAATCGAGGTATTCACTGAACGTGGACAGCTCCAACTGGCGCAGCCGCTTGGTGAGACGGCTGTAGGCCATCGGTTTTTTGTTGTCGTTGAGCGAAATACCGGCGTAGTCGAAGATCATCCTCTGCAGGCGGCGAAAATCTGCGTCGGAAAACGAAAAATTCCTGAACGCCGATAAGTTGGCATCGGTCACTGTATTTTCGTCCGCGCCGGACTGCGGGCTATGCGTAGAGCCGGGGTTCATTCCGATTCCTTCGCCGAAAGATCACGCCACGCCGTCAGGATTTCTTTCGCATCAGCCCAGAATTTTTGACTGCGCTCAGTACCGACAGACATCGCCAGCCGGTTGGTGACAGATTTTGCCGTGAAGGCGAGTTCGCGCAGCGTCTTTGCGTCCAGCAGCTCTGAGCCCAGCAAATCGATTTCATCGCTTTGCGTGGTTTCCAGACGCAGCAGCAATTGCATTTTTGCCGCAACGATCGGCGGAATATCCTGCGCTTTGGAGGCATGTTGGCGGGCGAGCGGTGCTGTTGCGTCCGCGGCGTAGGTTGCCCGGCTCATGCCGATGGGGTGACGCGCTTCGATCAGCCCGAGATCGAGCAAGGCGCGAATTTGCGAGTGCAGCAAATCGCTCAGGCTGCCGGCGCGATCAAGCAAATCGGTTAGCGTCCGTTCGCCGTCAATCAGAAACAGGACAGAGCGCAACTTAGGTGAAATATCGGATGTGCGGGCACGCATTTTTGTCGTGCCTGCTTCGGTGCGTTGGAGCACGCTGTCGCGATGCAGGAACTTAGTCTCCATGAAATCCACCAGCCATGCTTTTTGCATCGGGTGCGATTGAGTGTGAAACGCTGATCAGATAGGCGACATCGAGAATCAGCGCTACACGGCCATCGCCCAGGATGGTCGCGCCGGAGACACCTTTGACACGCCGGTAATTCGCTTCGAGGCTTTTGAGGACCACCTGCAATTGTCCGAGCAATTCATCAACCAGTAGAGCGGTGCGCATATTATCCATTTCAAGAACCACGAGAATGCCTGTCCCTTCAGTTGGTGTTGGCAGATTGAATAATTCTGCCAGCGAAGTAATGGGAATGTACTCGTCCCGCACCAGCACCACCTTGGCACCATTCACGGTTTTGATATCCGTTGCGAGTGGCTGCACCGAGTGAGAAATATGGCTAAGTGGCAGGATGTAGGTTTCGCCACTGACTGACACCGACATGCCATCAAGGATGGCCAGCGTCAACGGCAGCCGGATGGTCATCGCGGTACCGCGACCGGGCACAGAAACGATTTCAATCTTGCCACCAAGTGAGTGCACGTTTTGCCAGACGACGTCCATGCCGACGCCACGTCCGGAGACATCGGTAACCTCTGATGCGGTGCTGAAGCCCGGCGTGAAGATGAGTTGCCAGACATCTTCATCCTGCCAGGTGCTGCCGACCTCAAGCCCGATTTCGCGCGCTTTGGCTAGTATCTTTTCGCGGTTCAGTCCGGCACCGTCATCAGTCACTGTAATGACGATGCTGCCGCCGTGATGCGCTGCACTGACCACCAGACAGCCGTGGCGCGACTTGCCCGCCGCCAGGCGCTCTTCCGGGGACTCAATGCCGTGGTCGAGCGCGTTGCGTACAAGGTGCGTGAGTGGATCAGCGATTTTTTCAATTACGCTTTTATCGAGCTCGGTGTTTTCACCGTGGAGCTCAATTTCGATTTCCTTGCCGAGTCGATCAGCCAGATCACGGGTGAGCCTCGGCAGGCGGCTAAACACAAAACTGATCGGCATCATGCGGATGGCGAGTACAGCGTCTTGCAAATCGCGGGTGTTGCGGGACAATTGCGCGAGTCCACTGGTGAGCAACGTATGTTCATCCGTTCTGATCGCCTGCACAGCCTGCGCCACCATGGCCTCGGCGATGACAAGCTCACCGACAAGATTGATCAATTGATCTACCTTAACGACATTGACACGAATCGATGTCGCATCAACGAGCGAGGAAAGTTGAATGTCTGCGTCTGTCGTTTGTGGCGCAGTTAGCACTGTGGTTGGCGTTTCGGTCATTACAGGCAGCGGCTCAAAAAAACCGAAATCACCTGCTGGGTCGTCAGCCAGCGTTGTCACAGCATCAGTGATCATATCGGCCGCAGTGCCCCGCTCGATAATTTCCATTGCGTCTGCAGGTGCCAGAAACTCAAGGCTTTCGCGCAACTCATCGGCTTCAATGTCAGCATCGAGGTTGAACGAAAATGCGGTGGTTCGTTCATCAAGCGGTTTGATTTCAATAGTGCTGACGCTACCGAGTCCGGCGATGTCTTCTTTCAACGCGTTGATCGCATCTTCGCTGAACTGAGAACGATCGAGGCGCATGGCGATCCGGTATCGGGGTGCAGGGGCCGTGCTCACAGCCGCATCCGGGGCGGGAGTGTCGCTACCCACATCCAGCAGCATGTGACGCAACTGGGTCATGGTTTCCAGTTCGGGTTGACGGTCCTGCGAGAGCGCCTCGATGTGGGCACCGATGGCGTCCCCGGCCTTGAGGAATACATTGACCATGGGTTTGGTCAACGCGAGTTTGCCTTTGCGTACGCGGTCGAGAATCGATTCAAAATCATGGGTAAATTCAGCCAGATGACGATGGCCAAACGCGGCAGCACCGCCTTTGACGGAGTGTACAGCGCGAAAAATTGCGTTCAGCGATTCCTCATTGGGGGAACGAATATCGACCGCGACGAGCAGCGCTTCAAGCGAGGCGACATGCTCCTCGGCCTCTTCGAAAAAGGCTTTCGCAAAACGGGAAATATCGAGTGCCATGCAAGCCTGACGCTGATTCAGGCCGCAGGCTGCGCGAGAACCTTCTTGAGCATTTCCAGAAGTTTTTCAGGATCGAATGGTTTGACCATCCAGCCGGTTGCACCCGCATCGCGACCCTGTTGCTTCAATATCGGCGAAGACTCTGTTGTCAGCATCATGATTGGCACGCGTTTGTAGGCAGGCAGCGCCCGCAAGGCCTTGATGAGCGTAACGCCATCCATTTTCGGCATGTTCTGGTCGGTGAGAACCAGATCCGCCTGATTGGTTTTCGCCAGCATCAATCCTTCCTCGCCATCACCGGCCTCGATCACGCGATAACCATTGCTGCTCAGGACGTAGGCGAGCATCTGCCGGATCGAAGGGGAATCGTCAACGGTAAGAATAGTTTTCATTGGGCAGCTTTGCGAAAGAATGCGGCGAAGGGCTGGAAGGAGGCGTTTGAATACGGCATTTACTACACTCAGAAAAGATCGATGTCGCCGGTGCCCAGATGGGCTTTGCCGACCGGTTTGACCAGCGAAACGTCGAGGGTTGCCAGATTGTCGTTGGCACCTGCGATCACGCGCATGAGCGCGTCGGTCTCAAGATGTCCGGATGGGTTTGGGGCCAGTGCGGCGGCGATATCATTGACTTCGGCCAGTAGCGATGCCAAGCGCAGTTGGGCGTGTGCGAGCAGCTGGTCAGAAATATCCTGAAATTGTAGCGCAGAGAATGCGGGTCCACTGGCGCGCTCGGCACGGCTGGAACGAACGTGGCTCGCCTCCATGTGCTCTGACGTGTGCACGCTTGACTCGCTGCTGCGCGCGGCCGTAAATGCAGGCATCAGGCGCTCTACAGCGTCTTTGAGAATCGCGCGAGTCTCACCGATTTCGCAATGCGCTGAATCCACTTGAGAGGCCAGCCGTTCAGCCAATTCCTGAAGTACCAACTGTGAGGCGTACGAGGGTGCTGAAGGCGCGCCAGATTGGTTCTCGGTGGTGCTCATGTGGCGCTTTGGTCGACCAACGCCATTTCGGCGCTCGTCATGAGGCGTTCAATATCGATCAGGATCAGCATCCGCTCATCCACCGCCGCCAAACCGAGCAGGTATTGCATGTCGAACGTGCCAAATTCCGGGGCCGATCGAATCTCTTCTTCATCGAGCGAAACCACGTCAGAGACAGAGTCAACCACGATGCCGATGACGCGTTTACCGAGACTTAAAATCACGGTGATGGTGAACTCGTTGTAGACCGGCTCACCCAAATTGAATTTGATGCGCATGTCCACAATCGGCACGATTAAGCCGCGCAGGTTGATTACACCCTTGATGAAGTCCGGGGTGTTGGCAATGCGCGTGACCGATTCATAACCACGGATCTCCTGTACTTTCAGGATGTCGATCGCATACTCTTCGCCACCAAGTGTGAAGGTGAGAAATTCACGCAACTTCTTGGTTTCGGCGACGCTTTTCGGTTGGTGATTCAACATGATCGTTTCCTGATTTTGGCTGCGCGCGCGTACTCGAAACACTGCATCCAAGAATTCTACCCAATCCCTGTGAAGCCGCGGCGCTCAACTGCCGTATGAAAAATGCAACGGCACATCACAATTTCGACGCAAACATATCGGAATAAACTTGATTCGACATACCCCAGCACTGGTGGGGTTCTACAGCCTTTTTTGCCATGTGATGCCCGCCAGCGCTGGGGTTTTGCTAATTAATGCGGGTGCGCATCTAAAATTCTTCCCACTCGCCATCCAGATCTTTCGTCACTGCCTGAGATCTGCTGCGCTTGTCGGGTGCGCTGATGCGAGTCGCCGAAGGTTTGGGCGCGCCATTATCTGCAAGTGCGGCTGTGCGCCGCGAACGCGTTTGTTCTTCGCGGAGTTTTGAGTCATCGAGCTTGAATCGAGACACCAACTCCGATAGCGCTTCGGCTTGCTCCCGCATCGATTCTGCAGCGGCGGCGGCTTCTTCAACCAGTGCCGCGTTTTGTTGCGTAACGCCTTCCATTTGGATAATCGCGCGATTGACCTGATCAATACCGGTTGCCTGCTCGTGGGAGGCCACCGAAATTTCGTTGATGATCTCGGTGACTTGCTGGATACCAACCACAATGCCCTGCATGGAATTGCCAGCTTCGTTAACCAATTTCGTACCTTCGCCGACTTGATCCACCGTGTTGTGAATGAGTTCCTTGATTTCCTTGGCTGCAGCGGCACTGCGTTGCGCAAGTGCGCGAACTTCCGCAGCGACGACTGCAAAACCGCGCCCCTGTTCGCCGGCACGGGCGGCTTCAACGGCGGCATTGAGGGCGAGAATATTGGTCTGGAAGGCAATTGAATCGATCACGCTGATGATCTCGCCGATTTTGCGTGAGCTTGAATTGATTGCAGCCATTTTTTCGACCGCTTTGACGGCCACGCCGCCGCCTTTGCGCGCGGCATCAGATGCACTGAGTGCCAGGCCATTGGCGAGCTTGGTGTTTTCAGCGTTCTGCCGGATGGTGGACGTAAATTGCTCCATGCTCGATGCCGTTTCTTCGAGTGTGGAGGCTTGTTCTTCGGTACGCGCGGAGAGATCGGTATTGCCTGCGCTGATCTGTCTGGCCGCGTTGGCGATTTCGCTTGCGTTGATCGCAACCTGCGCAACCAGATCGTGCAACTGACTGACGAAGGCATTCATCGACACCGACACCTGCCCGAACTCACCAGACATGGCGGGAAGTTTGCGGGTGAGATCGCCCTGACCGGTGCGTAAATCTTCGGTGGCGCGCAGCACCTGCTGGATTGGTTTTGAAATCACGCGGTAGGTCCACCACGAAACCAGACCCAGCCCGATCAGGCCGAGCAGTACCGCCACTGAGACTACCGCTGCGGTGTTGCGGGTAACGGATTGACTGGCACTGGCGAACACGTCGTTGTCTTTTTCCGCCTGCGTGGTGAGTTTGTCCAGCAGTAACGCCGTCGACTTGAACGATTTTTCGAAATCGGGAATTTGCGCGATTGCCCCGATCAGATTTGATTTTGCTGTCGCGATCATGCGATCAGCCTCCGCAAGATAGGCGGTGATTGCCGGCTTTACGGCGTTGCTTGCGGCCACTACCTCGGGTGAGGCAGTTTTGACGGTACCGAGTTGCGCAATTGCTGCCGTCAGTGCTGACTTATGGATGGTCAGACCTTTTTCGGTGCGCTCCATCCACTCGGTTTCACCGCGCTCGAACGCGAGCAGGTAGGTCACCACGTCGGCGCGAATGGCATCGTGCATTTGGTGTGCCGCGCCTGTTGCGCTCAGTAATGTTGCGTTTGAGGTTGATTTTTCGAGCGTGCCCTGGAATGAATTCACTGCGCTGTAGGCGATAACGCCGACCACAATAAATAACGTAGCGACGATTCCCGCAAATAGCGCGAGAGTATTTTTGATCGATAAGCCTTGGGCTAGCTGCATGGTTGGTTCACCCTCGTGGTGTGCGGTCGGCAAACAGGCCCGAGCCGGAAAGCAATGGTCCGCATGATCCGATACGCGGAAAACTATTCTATGCGCGATAAAACCATCTTGAACGTTCTATTTCTTGACTTGCGCCAGCACATTGCTGGTCCACGCCAGACGCTCGATCAATGTCTTCAAAAACTGCCGGTTAAACCGCAATTGACAGGCGTCCGAAAGTTGCTCCAACTGTACATCCTGAATGCGTAGCAGTTGCACTTCAGACACGGCGATGATCGATGCGGTGCGCCGCGCCCGATCACCGGAGAGATAGGCCATCTCGCCGAAACAATCGCCATCTTTCAATACATTCAACAGTTTGTCGTCCTTGATGACTTTCACCTGGCCGGAAACGATGATAAAGAATGCGTGGCCAACATCACCTTCGAGCAGCAAACTCTGTTCGCGTGAATGATTTTCCCAAACTGCCCCGCGCAGCACTTCCCAGAGCTCGGAATCACGAAAATCACGAAAGAACTCCAACTTCCTGAGCGCGTTGAATTTTTCCGCAGACGAAATCTCGAACGAATATTTTTCCAGTTGCGGGAATGTGTCGGCAAGATCGCGGGCCATCGCATACCAAGCGGGGTAGCGCTTGGCCGGATCGCGTGCCATTGCTTTTTCAACGATGGCAACCAGTTCGTCAGGAATATCGGGCCGGATACTTTTTAACGGCGTGGCGGTGTCGTTGAGAATCTTGTTGATCATCGCTACCGAGTTGGCGGCTTGGAAGGGCAGGCGACCGGCGAGTAACTCATACATCGTGACACCGAGCGAATAAATATCTGTCTGTGCGGACGGCGGTTCTTCGTTGATCTGCTCTGGTGCCATATACGCTGGCGAGCCGACAAAGCCATCAATTTGCGTGTGGGTGGCCTGTGAAATCTGCGCTGTACCAAAATCCGAAATCTTGATATCGTCCCGTTCGGAGATCAGGATGTTGGCTGACTTGATGTCGCGATGAATAACGCCATTCTGGAACGCGTAATCGAGCGCCCGGCAGGCTTTGAAAATGATCAGCACCGCCTGACGGACGGGCAACAGATTGGTCTCGGTACAGTATTTTTTGAGCGATCCGCCACCGACGTACTCCATCACGATGTAGCGGTTTTCGCCCTCGATCACTGCGTCGTAAACGCCGACGATATTGGGATGCGACATCTTGCCTACCATCGCCGCTTCGTTGAGGAACAGTTTCTCAAAACGACGCGCTTCTTCTTCGCCCATCCCATCATCGGGCGTCACAACCTTGATGGCTACTTTGCGGTCATTGAACTGGTCTTCGCCCAAATACACGACAGCCGTTGCCCCGCGACCTAATTCGGACAGGATGTTGTATTTGCCGATTTTGGTCGGGCGGCTGGACATTTTGTGGTCGTTGCGTCTTTGAAGAGTGCGCGTGGTTGGTTTTATTTTTCGTAGAATCGAAATCAGGTTTCAGCGATTAGGTACTGTTTTACAACGAGTTTAACCGATTGAGAATGTTGTTGTGCGGGTTTTCACAATCTTTGTGCAGCGGCCTGAAAAGTGGAATTAGCGCGGCAAACCCGCGCCCAGATGCGAAAAACCATCGCCTGAAATATTGGTCGTGTGAAGAAGAGTTGCCTCGCGGGCGTTGCTGTAATTACTGAACATCGAACGATCATAGGCAGGATCGTAGTGGTTCACCAGCATATTGGCGACAAATTCGTCCCATTGTTCGGTATCGGCAAGATGCTTCCATGTCTCGATTTGCGTGTTGGCGTGGAGCGCTTTCAGGCAATCGAGCTTATAGAACAGCAGTTCCCGGTTATTGATCAGGTGCGCATATTCTTCCCGTAACAACTGCGCCCTAAGTGCTGCCGGCGTGACGACTTCAAAACAGGTTCCGTGCCACATGCGCTCTATCAGCGGTTGTGGCACGCGCAAATTCCCAACTTTTTTGCTCTCGGCCTCGACATAAACCGGACGCGCACGGTCAAACCCTGACAGAGCCGTCCAGATACGGCTTTCAAAGAGTTTTT
>JAYURJ010000178.1:0-10423 GCA_043756275.1 Betaproteobacteria bacterium
CGTATCAATTCAGCGTTTACGTTTACCAACTTTGTCGGCGGTAAAGCAAATCAGCTGGCTCGCGCTGCCGCTTTTCAGGTAGGACAAAATCCTGGCCAAGCCTATAACCCACTTTTTGTTTATGGCGCAACCGGTCTGGGCAAAACACACTTGGTCCAGGCTATTGGTAATGAGTTGCTTGAACACAATCCCAAGGCAAATATTCGCTATATCCATGCCGAGCGATTCGTCACTGATGTCGTGCAGGCATATCAACACAAGGCCTTTGATGCCTTCAAGCGCTCCTACCACACGCTCGATTTATTGCTGATTGATGATATCCAGTTTTTTGGTGGCAAGTCCCGCACCCAGGAAGAGTTTTTCTACGCCTTCAATGCGTTGATCGAAGGTGGCAAACAAGTCGTCATTACCAGTGATCGTTTCCCCAAAGAAATTGCCAATATTGATGATCGGCTTATCTCACGTTTCGGTTGGGGGCTGACGGTCTCGGTTGAACCGCCTGAGCTTGAAATGCGCGTCGCCATTCTGATCAAAAAAGCGGAGAGCGAAGGCATTCCGCTTGATGAGGAGGTCGCGTTTTTTATTGCCAAACATATTCGCTCCAACGTGCGTGAGCTCGAAGGCGGTTTGAAACGGGTGCTGGCTTATACGCGTTTTAATAACGTGCCTATTTCTGTTCAGGCCGCTAAAGAAGCGTTGAAAGATTTGCTGGCCGTACTTAATCGCCAGATCTCCATCGACAATATTCAAAAAACGGTCGCTGATTACTACAAGATAAAAGTATCCGAAATGTATTCAAAAAAGCGGGTGCGATCATTGGCACGTCCCAGACAAGTCGCCATGGCGTTGGCTAAAGAATTGACGCCCATGTCACTGCCTGAAATTGGTGAAGCTTTTGGTGGCCGCGACCACACAACGGTATTGCATGCTTGTCGCAAAGTTCGCGAATTGGTTGAAGCTGATCAGATGATTGCACGCGATCATTCATTGCTTATGCAGATTTTGCGCGGTTGATTGTTTTTGAACAAACTTATGAATAACGCATTGCAAGCTTTTCGTATAAAGACAGGATGAAATGTGAATAAGTCTGCGTTTTTCTCTTTTTTCTTTTCAACCTTAATCTTGTCCACAGTGATCCACAGCAATTCACGCCGTTGTACTCGCTTTATAAGTTGCTTAAGTGGTTGAATTAGAAATAAATTGATCAGTTCACCGCAATATCCTTCGCCCTTATTTATTACTACTAGGTTTATTTATCATGTTTACAATAAAAGCTAAGAACAGCACCTTGTTAGGGCCGCTTCAATTTGTAACCGGTATCGTCGAACGTCGGCATACGCTTCCTATTCTGTCGAATGTGCTCGTCGAGGTCACAGACCACAACGTCAATTTTCTTGCGACAGATCTTGAAGTACAGATCAAGGCAACCGCAAAGCTCGAGACGGCGCATAAGCCCGGTAGCCTGACGGTAGGCGCAAAAAAGCTGCAGGATATCCTCCGAGCGTTAGCACCTGATGCAGATACGGCATTGGAAATCAAGGAAAGCCGACTAACCATTAAAGCCGGAAAGTCTAAATTTGCCTTACAAACATTAGCGGCAGCGGATTTTCCAAAAATTGCCGAAGCAAAAGATGCTGCAACGGAATTCAGCCTGCCGCAAAAAGAATTCAAACGGGTTTTGGGGTTGGTGCAATTTGCCATGGCCGTGCAAGACATCCGTTATTACCTGAACGGGGTGTTGCTTTCCACTGACGGTAATATTTTGCGTCTGGTTGCTACCGACGGGCATCGTCTTTCAATGGCCAGTTACAAGCTGCCAGAGCCGGTCGGCAAGATAGAAGCGATCCTGCCGCGGAAAACGGTGCTTGAATTGATCAAGCTGCTGGATGAGAGCGACGACCCGATTCATTTGAAGATGCATCAGAACCAAGTGAAGCTGACTTTTGCAGGTATAGAAATTGTAAGCAAAATTGTTGAAGGCAAGTTTCCGGATTACACCAAAGTAATTCCGACCGGCTACTCTAACCACCTCACACTCAACCGTGTCGAGTTGCTGGGGGCGCTGCAACGCGCATCGATTCTGTCGAACGACAAAATCCGTGGCGTAAGGCTGGTATTGACCAAAGATTCGCTATCTATCAACTGCAGTAATAACGAAAATGAAGAGGCGGAAGAAAACCTGCCCATCGAATACAGTAAGGAGGCGATGGATATAGCGTTCAATATTGCCTACCTGCTCGATGTACTTAATCATCTCCAGAATGAAAACGTGTTGGTCTCGCTGGGTGACGCCAATATGTCCAGCGCGCTCATTACGCAGCCTGGTGGCGAAGACTTTAAATACGTTGTGATGCCGATGCGGATCTAAGCGGCGAAAGCATTTAGTACCAAAGGCAGCAAACAACCAAAACACCTTATTCACCGAAACCGCGTAACAGGAACTAAATGTCCGACCCGAAACCGAGAGACCCCGCAGCATACGATTCCGATTCCATCAAAATCCTGAAAGGTCTGGAAGCTGTCCGCAAACGTCCGGGCATGTATATCGGCGATACCTCTGATGGCTCTGGCCTGCATCACATGGTGTTTGAAGTTGTCGATAACGCAATCGATGAAGCACTCGCCAAACACTGCGACGATATCAAAATTACCATTCATACCGACAACTCCATCTCGGTCACCGATAACGGTCGCGGCATTCCAACGGGTATCAAGGAAGACGACGAATTCAAACGCTCAGCGGCTGAAATTGTCATGACCGAGCTGCACGCCGGCGGCAAGTTTGACGCGAACTCGTACAAGGTTTCCGGCGGTTTGCATGGCGTGGGTGTATCGGTCGTCAACGCGCTTTCGGAGTGGTTGAAACTGCGCATTTGGCGCGACGGCAAAATCCATCAAATGGAATTCCGCCACGGCGATCGTGTCGCACCCCTCGCGGTCACTGGCACAACAGAGAAGCGCGGTACCGAAGTGCATTTCATGGCGTCAAAGGAAACCTTTGCCCACATTGAATTCCACTACGAAATTCTGGCTAAGCGCCTGCGCGAGCTTTCGTTTTTGAACAGCGGCGTGAAGATTGAGTTGATCGACCAGCGCAACGGTAAAAGCGAGAACTTCGCCTACGTTGGCGGCGTAAAAGGTTTTGTCGAATATATGAACCGTTCAAAGACGGTTTTGCATCCGCGCATTTTCTACGCGATCGGCGAAAAAGAAGGTATGACCGTTGAAGTTTCGATGCAATGGAATGACAGCTATAGCGAATCAGTGCAGTGCTTTACGAACAATATTCCTCAGCGCGACGGCGGCACCCACTTGACGGGATTGCGCACAGCGATGACGCGCGTGATCAACAAGTTTATTGAAGAAAACGATTTCGCCAAGAAAGCGAAAGTGGAAACGTCAGGTGACGATTTGCGCGAAGGCCTGACCTGCGTGTTGTCCGTCAAGGTGCCAGATCCAAAGTTCTCGTCGCAAACCAAAGACAAGCTGGTGTCGTCCGAAGTGCAACCCGTTGTGCAGGAAGTTGTGGCATCGAAACTCGCAGAGTATTTGCTAGAAAATCCGGCAGATGCAAAAAGCATTTGCGGAAAAATTGTCGATGCCGCGCGTGCACGCGAGGCCGCACGCAAGGCGCGTGAACTCACGCGTCGCAAAGGGGTACTCGATGGTGTCGGCCTGCCTGGCAAATTAGCGGACTGCCAGGAAAAAGACCCTGCGCTTTGCGAAATCTACATCGTCGAGGGCGACTCCGCCGGCGGCTCGGCCAAGCAAGGCCGCGACCGCAAGTTTCAGGCGATTCTCCCGCTTCGCGGCAAAGTGCTTAACGTTGAAAAAGCGCGTATCGACAAAGTTATTTCGTCCGAGCAAATCGCGACGCTGATCACCGCACTCGGGGCTGGCATCGGCAAGGATGACTTCAACCATGACAAGCTGCGCTACCACCGCATCATCATCATGACCGACGCGGACGTGGACGGCGCGCACATTCGCACGCTGCTGCTCACCTTCTTCTACCGGCAGATGACGCAATTGGTTGAGAACGGCTATATCTACATCGCGCAACCGCCGCTCTACAAAATCAAGATGGGCAAGGAAGAGCGCTATATCAAAGATGAGCACGAACTTAAATCAGCGCAACTGAAAAAAGCGTTGGCCGATGCGGTGCTCAATCCAGGCGGTGGCGCTGCATTGATTGTCGGCGAAGCGCTCGGCAATATTGCGCATGATTATTTGATGACCGATGCCATCATTGATCGTCTGTCGAGAATGTTTGATCCTGAAGTCTTACGCGGCCTGATGAATTGCCCGCGCATTGACTTAGGCACGGCGGAAACAGCATCAAAAGCAGCGGTATGGCTCAGTGATGCGGTAGGTGCCTCCACCGTTACTGTCAAGGTTGAGCAAGATGAAGCGCACGACGCATATCGCTTGCGCTGTGTAAAAACGCTGCACGGCAACACGCGCGAAACGGTAATCGATAATACATTTATCGAAACCGGCGATTACGAACAGATTGTCAAGACAGCGCTCACGCTCAACGGGTTGATTCGCGAAGGTGCCGACATCAAGCGTGGCGAAAAAATGTTGGCCGTGAAAAGTTTCGGCGAAGCGCTTGATTGGCTCATTAATCAGGCAAAGGATGGCATGTACGTGCAGCGATACAAGGGGCTGGGCGAAATGAATCCCGAGCAGTTGTGGGAAACCACAATGGATCCGAAAGTGCGCATCCTGCACCGCGTGCAAATTGAAGATGCCATCAGCGCCGACGAAACCTTCATGACGTTGATGGGTGACGATGTTGAACCGCGTCGTGCGTTCATCGAAACGAATGCCTTGCTGGTGAGGAATCTGGACGTGTAGATTTGTGCTGACCGTTTAGGTCTGGCCCAATAAATCAACAAACACAAGCACTGGCGCGGTTTACAGGGCGCTTTGGTCCGTAAAGGATTGTGGATGTTTGTGTTTATGTATTTTCGATACTGAGCACAGGCCGAGTAACCTGGCGCTGAAACCGTTGTGGAACATGCCGCATTGTTCTAAAAACAAACGAAAAAAATCGGGCGCGAAGCCCGATTTTTGAAACGTGGTGTTGAAGCGAATCAACACATGACGTTGAATTACTTCTTTGGTGCTTCTGCTGGCTTGGCTGCGTCAGCTGTCTTCTTTTCGTCCATCATTTTTTTGCATTCAGCTTTCATTTTGTCATCGGCTGTTTTTGCATCCATCTTTTTGCAGGCTTCCATTTTCTTTGCTTTATCAGCATCGCTCATGGCGCCGCCGTGAGCTGCAGCAAACGCGCCCACAGAAACGGTTGCGAAAGATGCAGCAATCAACATCGACAGTAGCTTTTTCATGTATAGACTCGCGGGTTAGGTTAGTGAGGTACGTCCTAAATGAACGTGGCGGTTATTTTATTTCAAATATGAGTACAAGTCACCCTGTTAAACCCATGTTTTCAAAGGTTTTGGTGTTTTTTTCAACGGTTTCCGTGGCATTCGGCCCGGTTTGGGGCTATTTGTTGCCAGCCGCTCACGCTGCGCCACGCCTCCCCACTGACCCAACCGAAGTACTTGAGCGCCTACCCATCCGCCCCGGCGATGCCACCGCCCGTGAGCTCGCCAGCCTGCGCGCCGCTGTGACGAAGGCCGCCAAAGACGCGCCCGGCGACCCAATTCCCGCCACCCAGCTAGCCGAGCGCTATTACGATCTGGCCATCGCCCGCGGTGACCCACGCTATATCGGTTATGCAGACGCCGTGATGGCACCCTTTGTACAAAGCCCGACACCAGCCGCGTTGCTGGTGCGCGGACAACTCAAACAATACCGTCACGATTTTGACGGTGCGCTGGCCGATTTTGCCGCGGCGCTGAAAGCTGATCCGGAATTTGCTTCTGCACATGCCTGGCGCGGCGCAATCTTTATGGTTCAGGCAAATTACCCGGCGGCTAAAGTCGAATGCGCTGCATTGCAGAAGTTAGGCCGCGCAACGCTTTACGGCGGCTGCATCGGGCTGGCTAACGCTTACAGCGGCCAGATGGAGGCCGGGTTCGCCACCTTGCAACGCACACAGGAGCAGACGCAAGACGCAGGCAATCGGCTTTGGTTGTTGACGCGCTTGGGCGAGGTAGCAGCATGGCGGGGGAAGCCCGATCAGGCAGAAAAATACTACCGCGCCGCGCTGGCGCTGGGCATTGATGATGGCTATTTGCTGGCGGCCTGGAGCGATTTTCTGCTCGACCAAAAACGCCCTGCCGAGGTCGTGAAGGCGCTTGCCAACTGGGAAACCTCGGACGGCTTGCTGCTGCGCCTGGCACTAGCCGAAACCGCGCTCAAGTTGCCCTCCGCGAAAGCGCATGTGCAAGCGCTGAATGACCGCTTCGCTGCCGCCAAAGTTCGCGGCGACACCACCCATCGCGCGGAAGAAGCGCGCTTCCAATTGCATCTTGCGGGCTACGCCACTGAGGCGCTCACGATTGCCGCCGCTAATTATCAGGTGCAACGAGAACCGCGCGATGCCCGTCCACTGCTCGAGGCCGCCATCGCGGCGCGTAATTCCGCCGCCGCGCAGCCTGTGCGCGACTGGCTTAAATCCAGTGGGTTTGAGGATGCGCATTTACGGCGACTGGGCGAGGCATCCGCTGCACCGCCAACATCGACCCCCAACTCGGCGGCCAAGCCATGACGCGACTTTGCCTGATGTTTTGCAGCTTGCTCACGTTGTGTGCAATCTGCGCCATGCCGGCCTTGGCGCATAAAGCCAGCGATAGCTACCTGGTGCTGAATGTGAAGGGGCAGCAAGTTTCGGGTCAGTGGGATATCGCACTGCGCGACATCGATTTCGCCATCGGCCTCGATGCCAATAGCGACGGCGAGATCATTTGGAGCGAAGTGCGCACACGCCACACCGACATTTCCGCCTGGGCGCTGGGCCGATTGAACGTGCAGCGCGGCGGCGACTGCACCCTGCAGGTGGCCGAACACCTCGTGGACACCCACACCGATGGCGCCTACGCCGTGCTGCGTCTCACCGGTACCTGCCCTTCAAGCACACAGGCGCTGGCCGTGAATTACCGGCTCCTGTTTGAGATCGACCAACTACATCGCGGATTGCTGCGGCTGGATCTGGATGGCGTCTCGCACGCAGCCGCGCTCGCACCCGATACCGGCGTGCTAACCATCAAGGCCGGCGAGACCTCGCGGCTGGCGCAGTTCGGCCAATATCTGGTTGAAGGCATCTGGCATATCTGGATCGGCTTTGACCACATCCTGTTTTTGTTAGCACTCTTGCTGCCCGCCGTGCTGGTGCATGCGGTTACGCTCGGCGGCACACGACGATGGACGGGGGTGGCATCGTTTCGCGTCGCGCTCACGGAGGTGTTGTGGGTCGTCACCGCATTTACGGTCGCGCATTCGATCACGCTCACCCTCGCGGCGTTGCAGATCATCGAGCTGCCATCGCGTATCGTCGAGTCCGCGATTGCGGCATCGGTGGTGCTGGCTGCAGCCAACAATCTATGGCCGGTGGTAGAGCGCAGGCGCTGGCTGGTGGCCTTCAGCTTTGGCCTGATTCACGGCTTTGGATTCGCCAGCGTGCTCACCGAACTGGGCTTGCCTAAAGACGCGCTGGTGATTTCATTGCTGGGATTCAATCTCGGCGTTGAGACCGGGCAGTTGGCCATTGTGGCCGTGTTCCTGCCGGTGGCTTATCTGATGCGAAATAGCGCGCTCTACCGCAGGGGATTGTTTATTGGCGGCTCGCTTCTAACGATGCTGGTGGCGCTGGTGTGGCTGGCAGAGCGGGCGTTTAATTTGAAGTTGATCAGTGCGTAGGAACTGCAAAAACCCGCTGTCATGTTGAGCGAAGAGAGAAATCTGCTCTCGCACGAAAACACAGCCACAGCAGATTTTTCACCCGATAAAACTGGGCTCGAAGTGATGTGGTTGGAAAGTTTCACATCTGGCACCATCGCGGCCCAACATTCAAAAACATAGGAAACCTCTGATTAAGTCCATCGACAGGCTCAGCACGAACGGTAAGTTATTGATTCCGTTCGTGGTGAGCTTGTCGAACCACGCTCAATATAGACTTAATCAGAGGTTCCATAGGGCTATCGTCTTAAAATCGTGCCATGAACAGTGGGAACCACTAATCAGGATAAGCAACCTTCAACTTATCCGCAATGACGAGCAGGCGCTTGTCACGCGTAAATAACTTGCACGCGTCCAGCAGTGCCGAAGCGAGCAAATGCGCGTCAATCAATCCGATGCCGAGCCCCATCAGCTTCCGGCTTTCAATAATATGCAGCAGTTCATTTTCTTCGGCCACCGTTGCATGCGGAAGATCCGACAACAGCTTCAGAATTTCTGATTGAGGCTTCAGGTTACCCAATGCCAGTTCGCCCCGGACAAATGGATGCATCAGTACCCGACCACCAGAGAGCAAATCCGTAAGCGACTGGTCGCCACGTCTGAAATGATCAACCCAAACCGAAGTGTCGACCAGAATCATGCGACAGCGCGGCGACGCAGAGGCACGTTCAATTCCTTCTGCGTTCCGCCCAGCCGCGCGAGCCGATTTGCGCTCTCACGCTGAATCAGCGCCTCCAGCCCATCATGAACCAAGCGCGTACGCTCGGTAATGCCGGTGATGCGCGCTGCTCGGGAAAGTAAATCGTCGTCGATATTAATGGTGGTGCGCATGATGAAACTCCGTGGTCTCTTGGTGTGAAATAAGCAAAATGATAGCATCAAAATCAGCATCATTTGATGCTCTCATTTTGAGAGAGCGAAAAAATCCCAATCGCTGGCGGCGGGACTTCGCGGCTTTTTCGGTATCGCTGAAAAATGGGGCTGGCGAAAAGGAAAATCTGCTGTTGCTGGGTGAGCCAGGCCGCGCGACGTACTACAACTGCGCATTATTAGGGTCAAGTCTCAATACCGTTCGGTTAGTTGAAGTCGCGCCGTTTGCCATGAGCTTGTCGAAAGGTCTGGTGGACGAAACCCTACGACAGGCTCAGGGCGAACGGGGACTAATCGAACAGTATTGGGTCAAATCTAGCTAGATTTGACCCTGTTTTGCGCTGAGCTTACTCCGCCGTGTCTTTTTCTTGTTCAGGGCTACGGCTGCTCCAGATTTCCAGAAGGTGTCTTGTGACTGTGTATGCCACGGGGCCCAGGATCAGGCCAGCCGGACCAAAAACGGTTAGTCCACCAACGATGGAAATAAACGCAACAACGGTGTGCATTCTTAACCGCTTTCCTACAAACATCGGATACAGCACGTTGTCGATTCCGCCGACGACAATCGCGCCCCACGCGGTGAGCAGCAGCGCTTTCTCTGCGCTGCCTGACAAAAACAGAAAGAGTGCCGCGGGAACCCATATCACAAATGCACCCAGCACCGGGATTACGGCAAGCAGCCCCATGACAATTCCCCAGAGCAACGGTTCTGGTAAGTCCAGCCACCAAAACATCAATCCCCCCAGCGTGCCCTGCACAATGGCGACGGCAAGTGTGCCGTAGAGCGTCGCATGAACGGTATCGCTGACGTCGCTAAAGAGCCGGTTCATGTCCGAATGCGAGAGTGGTGATCGTGATCGGAGCGACTTAAGCACCGCGTTGCGGTCGCGCAGGAAATAGAAAAGTATGTACAGCGCCAACGCAATGCCAATTAACTGCATCACCGATCCGCGTACGAAAGAAGTGGCCATTTTAGTCAGCCATGCGGTAGCGTTCTTCACCAGCTCTGGCAAGTCAAGTTGCCGTTCGACCCATAGACTAACAGGCGCAAGGCGTGGATGCGCCTCGACGGTCCGGTGCCATGCGCCGGACTCGATCATTGTCTTCACGGTTTCCGCGCCTCGGGCGCCTTCGCTAATTATCCGCGCCGCCACGAACGTCACCGGCACCACCACGATTACGCCGACCACCAGCACGCAGATCGTGGCGGCCATATTGGGGCGTTTTACTTTCGACTCGATCCACCGATAAAGTGGCGCGAATAAAATTGCCAGTGCCAGGGACCAGGCGAGCACGGGAATGAATGGCACAGCCAACAGATAACAGATATAAAGGCCGCCGACGGTCACCGCCATTAGCACCAGCGTATGGACGTGGCTGCGAGAGCCCCAGTCACTCGCGATTGTTTGCCCGGTTTTGATCTCGTTCATCGTGCCTTCCTAACGGTTTCCATGGAATGAAGGGCCAAGCACGCAATATTTTCGCGCTCCCCGTGTTCCAGACATCAGCATTCCGGTGATGGAGAATGGCGTATTTTTCTTTTGCTAAGGAAGCGCCGATTTATTCCCCGCGAGGACGCGCGCCTTGGTTTGGGATGGGCTGCAAGGCGCAAACCGGAGCCATAGCACCGCTATGGCGAGGATTTGCAACGCCGCAGACCGCCCAAAGCAAGGATGCGCGTCCC
>JAYURJ010000179.1:0-3642 GCA_043756275.1 Betaproteobacteria bacterium
GGGCCAGCTGCGCGCCGATGCCCTGCAGCGGCTTGCAACGGTGCATTCGGACGCGGGTAATTTCACGGCGGCATGGGAGTTATTCGGCGAGGCGCAACGCGTGGCACCCGACGATCCTTCGCTAGCGCACCTTGAAATCCTGATGCTCGTGAGCCAGAAACGTCATGCCGAGGCCGAGGCGCGCGCAAAGTTCTGGACCGCCAAGTTCACGCGCGCAGGCTACAGCGATGAAGAATTCCCCCTGCTGCATTGGTTGCGCCAAATTGGTCAAGGCCATGATGCCGCGCAGGCGACAGCGGATCTGGCGGCCGATAGGTTGAGCGAGTGGGAAACACGCATGATCAAGGCGGTGGAAGCAGGATTGGCCAGGCCGGTCGAGCCCCGGCATTTGCGCGCCGTTGCGCCGGCATCAATGCCGGAGGAAGAGCCGGAAGACATGGAAGCCGCGTTGGTCAGGCAACTGACGGGCATGGGCGTATCGAAAAAAGAGGCCATCGCACAGGCGCGCAAAATCCTTCCCGAAATCGCGGCGGCGGGGAAAACGCTGAAGGGGGGCTTGATTGATGACATGCCAGATAGTGCCGCGAACAACGAATATGTGCTCACCACGGACGCACAGATGCAAACGCTCGAGCAGCAATGGCATCGCGCCTGGCCGCTGGGCAAACCGATCTCCACACACCCTCTGCCGGACTTCACCGTCAATGTATGGGCAATGCCGCAAGTGGAATACTGGGTTGGTTTCCTGGAGCAATATCCTGATGCGATGAACAGTCTGGATATTCTCGACGACGTGATGATGGCAATGGCCGATATGCCAAATGACAACTCCACCTGGGCCGGCACACCGCTGCGCGCGAAAATCTACAAACGGTCGCACCAGTTGCTCGACGCGGTTAAGGTGAATGAACTCGTTTTGCCGTGGTTGTGCCATGAGAATCGCCCGGCCCTGCGCCTGTTGGCGAACGAAGCGTTCGAGCTGCACGACTACGATGAGCCGGAAGCGATGTTGCGAATGCAGCAATTGCTGCACCTGAATCCGAACGACAATCATGGCTTGCGTGATCTCGTCGTCAACCTGCATCTTGAACAGGGTGAAGACAACGAAGCACTGACGGTTATTGCCAAATACCCTGATGACAATATGTCGGCGCTTTGCTATGGAAAAGTGTTGGCGTTGTATCGGCTGGGTGACATCCCGAAAGCGACCGCCGCGCTGAAATTGGCAAACAAACAGAAACCCAAGGTCGTCAAGTTCCTGTTGCCTGCCCGCAAAGCCGAACCGAAGTCCTCACCCTATGGCATTGAAATCGGCGGCGATGACGAAGCGTGGGAGTATCGGGAACAGATGCGCGAAGTCTGGATGTCGGTGCCGGGCGCGATGGAATGGTTGAAGCGGATGGCGGGGTGAGGGCGCTTAAAGCGCTGTAGCTATGCTGTAGGATGGAGCGATGGTTGTAGAGCATGAAAGTAACAAACTCTAGCACTGGCGCGCAGTTTCGAGCATTTTTTGCTTGAAAGGTGCGCTAGTGCTGGAGTTTATGTTTTTGCTGCAGCTTGTCGTTGAGTAAGGCTGCTCAAAGAAATAAGCAAAAGGATTTGTATAGGCATGGCGCTTCATCCAGGTTTTCCAAGCTCCCCTTATGCGGTGCTCGATCCACAGGAACGCTGGTTTCCTGCGGCTGAAGAACTTCGCGCAACTGCCTACGACAAGCTGATTCCACCGCTTGTCGCCAATATCCGTGATGAGGTGAAATCGTGGCGGGATTCCGGCTACGCAGGTGCGTCTTCGACGTCACGCGCATTGCTGCGATGGTGGTTTGATACCGATCATTTGGTTGAGCAAGCCGATGGGACACTCTCATCGTTTCGCTACTATTTTGCGCAACGCGAAGCGGTGGAAACGATTATCTGGCTGCATGATGTCAAGAAGGTTCGCGATAAATTCGACTTGATGCGATTCTCATCGCTTACGGAAATATCGCCAAAAGATTTTGACGAAGACTGGCCACGCTACGTAATCAAAATGGCAACGGGTGCTGGCAAGACCAAAGTTCTTTCGCTCCTGATCGCTTGGTGTTTTTTCCACAAGTCATACGAACCAGAATCACCACTGGCGCGAAACTTCCTGCTGATCGCGCCAAACATCATCGTGCTTGATCGTTTACGAGCCGACTTCGATGGCCTCAGGATTTTTTTCAATGATCCGATTCTGCCGGACAACGGCTACGATGGCCGTAATTGGCGCGATGAGTTCCAACTCACGTTGCACATTCAGGACGACGTGCGCGTGGTTCGCGAAACGGGAAATTTATTTCTGACCAACATTCATCGCGTTTACCTGGGCGATATACGTGAGCCATCACTTGAAGACGACGATTTACGCGATTATTTTCTTGACCCATTCGGCCCGAAACCCGTCGGAAAAACTACCGATAGCAAAACCGATCTCGGCGAAATCGTCCGCGAAATCGAAGAGCTCGTGGTTCTTAACGATGAAGCCCACCACATCCACGATCCGAAGATGGCGTGGTTCAAAAGTATTCAGGATATTCATCACCGCATGCTGCAAAAAGATCAACGCCTTGCATTGCAGATTGACGTAACCGCGACGCCGCGACACAACAACGGTGCGATCTTTGTTCAGACCGTTTCTGATTACCCGCTGGTGGAAGCGATTCACCAGAACGTCGTCAAGCATCCGGTACTGCCGGACATCGCCAGCCGCACGCGGCTGGTTGAACAGAAAAGTGCGATTTTCGCTGAGCGCTATCAGGATTATTTGCAACTTGGCGTCGAGGAGTGGCGTAAGAGCTATGCCGAGCACGAAGTTCTTGGCAAGAAGGCAGTGCTGTTTGTGATGGTTGATGACACTCGCAATTGCGATGAAGTTGGCGAACACCTACAAAAAATCTGTCCCGAGCTACAGGATGCCGTGCTGGTAATCCACACCAAGAGCAACGGCGAAATCTCGGAAGCAGCGTCTAGCAAAAATAAGGATGAGCTAGAACTGTTACGCAAGCAGTCGAATGAAATTGACTCGTGGAAGTCGCAATACAAAGCGATTGTCTCTGTGCTGATGCTGAAAGAAGGCTGGGACGTACGCAACGTCACTACGATTGTTGGTCTGCGTGCCTATGCCGCGCAGTCAAACATTCTTCCGGAGCAAACCCTGGGTCGCGGCCTGCGTCGGATGTACTTCGGCAGCGACGAGGCAGAGACGGTTTCGGTCATGGGGTCACCGGCCTTCATGGAGTTTGTGGAATCCATCCAAAACGAGGGCGTTACCTTCGAGCGCGTGCCAATGGGCCCGGGCGCTGGTCGCAATGATTCACTAGTCGTAGAGGTGGACACCGCCGACAGCGAAAAAAACATCGACGAACTCGACATAGAGATTCCAAAAATGGCGCGACGATTCAGTCGCGAGTTCAAGGACCTGGAAGCGCTCGACCCCGCGCAGCTCGGCAATCCCAAGCTGCCCGTGAAGCCATTCACTCCAGAAGAAACGCGCGAAATTGTTTTCAAGACCATGCTCGATGGTGAGATCGATCACGTTACGCACCTTGATGGCTCCGGCCCCGCCGACTATCGTTCGGTCGTTGGATTCTTTGCCCGGCAATTGCTCAAAGAAATGAAGCTGGT
>JAYURJ010000180.1:0-10345 GCA_043756275.1 Betaproteobacteria bacterium
GGTATTGCCGTTGCCAGCATCAAACGCACGCGTTTCTGGTGCCGTACCGGTCTGCGTGATGCTGGTGGACTTCGATACACCGAGAATTCTCTGGAAAGAATAAACGCGGACGTTTCCGGATGGCTCAGTGACGGTCGTGCTGGCCCCGCCCCCATAAAAATCGGAATAGCTGAGCGTGCGCTTGTTGACCTCGATGTTTGTATATGAATAAAACTTGGTTTCCTCGACTTTGCCGTAAGCATCGTACTGGTAGCGGGAAAAACGCCAGACATTCTCATCGGTGATGCCGGTAAGTGCCAACGGATAAGTCGTATTTTCATAGTGATAGAGACGCGTTTTCATGTCCGGTCCGGTGACACTTTCAAGGACACCATTGGCGGCTTTATACGTGAAGCTGTAGAGACCGTTCGGGTCGGTCATTGTATTGATGCGGTTAGCGCTATCGTAAGTAAACGTAAGCGTCCTTCCAAAGCTGTCCTGCACCTGAAGCAACAAATTATTGGCGTCGTAAGTCAGGGTTTGTACAACGCCGTTGCGCGAGGTAATGGTCGACAATCGTCCTTGTGCGTTGTAAATCTCGGTATCTTCGGTTCTGGCATCGTAATAACGCCAGCCCGTTGGATTCCCTGATCCATCGGTGAGTTGCGTCAATTTGTCAGCGCTATCCGCTTCGGAGACATAGCCACCAACAACGGAGGAAAAATAGCCGACTGTCGTATCACCGCGAAGTACGTACGCTGCATTACCGTAATCAAAAACGGTACGGATGCCACGTTCGTAGCCATGCCGCCAATGGTTACCGAGGCCGCGCACCGGGACAATAAGTTGGTTGGGGTAACCCAAGCTTGAGTAATAGCGTCGAAATTCCACGCCGCCCGCGTATTGCGGTGCCAGATCCACTTCATTGAGTGTTTTGAAACCGAATGGGATGTTGACCGGGTTCGGCGTTTTGTCGCAGCAGGGTTTCTCCGGTCTCGGTCTATCAGGGCACTCGCTATTCGGGAAATTTTCTTTGGCGTAGCCGTAGGAAAGTGGCACGCCGGACACAGTTAGGCGTGCGTCACACACCACCCATCGACGGATGCCGCTCAACAAAGTGTTGGCCATCGGGGAGTACGCTTCACAAGCGGGTGGAGACGTACCGGAAATATAGCCACGAAATCTCGTGTAAATGGACCAATACCCGCCAAAGTAGATCTGCGGTTCGTTGGGTGGTTGCACGAGTTGTTCGACGTGACCAAATAAGTGCTGTGGATAGCAAAGCCCCTGCTATCCGGCTGCATTTGCCCGTTCCACCCGCGCGCGGATTGCGTCATCAAGCGTCGGACTCACGTCACCGTAAAATGGATACCTGTTTTCATTTGGGTCGTTGTAATACGGCGGCATCGCAAACGGTGCCGCAACGGCGCTCGTAGATATACCTATGACGACCGACCAGAAAATGGTCGCAAACCAGTACAGCTTTTTCATAAAAATAAATCTCACGTTGATGATTGCGGGCACGGATCAATGGCACACGGGTGCGTACGTTGCGTCTACACCGTAAACAATAGTTATATTTTTACAAAGATAATCGTAACACGTGCCGTATTTGGATGCTTGCAATTTCTGCTTGAAAGGAAACATTGGCGAGACGCAAGACGTATTGGTCGCATGCGGGCATCAATATTTGGCAGTGTCGTCTGGTTGATCGTTAATGCGTAGAGGCTCGTACAAAACTTCTAAGTACATAAAGCGCCCGACTGGCGTGCCGTTTCAGGTGTTTTGGCCCTGAAAGGCCCGCCAATACTAGAGCTTTACTTTTTTAAGGGAAATTGCCAGAACCTACCCCCGCTCCGTCACACTCCGCTCATCCGCAAATTTCCCTAAATCCACCCGCGTCTGTGGTTTCCAGCCTTTTGCGCGATGTTCAGCTTCCACCGTCGTAAAAATCCCGCCCCGCACCCAGAATTTCGCCGTCAATCTGGCGTAACGCGGTGAGATGGCCTTAACGATGTCATCGAGGATTTCATTGGTCACCGCTTCGTGAAATTTGCCTTCATCGCGAAACGACCAAATGTAGAGCTTCAGGCTTTTCAATTCGACGCAGCGTTTGTCCGGGATGTAGTCCAGATAAAGCGTCGCAAAATCAGGCTGGCCGGTGATCGGGCAGAGGCAGGTGAATTCCGGAATCTGCATATGGATCACAAAATCGCGCTTGGGCTGCGGATTGGGGAATGTTTCCAGCGATTTCGCGGCAGGTGCGGTCGGCTTGTCGCCTAATTTTGTCAGTCCCGCTGACGTTTCTTTACCGCTCAATGACTTAGCGACAGCTTTTGAGGTGGATTCTTTTTTTCGAGGAGCCTTCATGGATTTGCCTATGTCGATACGTTAAAATCATGGACATTGTATTTCACCGAACCCGCCCGGCGCTACGTTGGCGCGGGTTTTGTGCAATTTGAGCAGCACGCTGGCCAAAAACAGGAAAACGAGTGCGTCTTACACAAATAAAACTTGCCGGTTTCAAATCGTTTGTCGATCCCACATCGATCCTCGTCCCCGGCCAACTCGTCGGCGTGGTTGGGCCGAACGGCTGCGGTAAATCCAACGTGATCGACGCGGTGCGCTGGGTGCTTGGTGAGTCATCCGCCAAACATTTGCGCGGCGAAAAAATGGAAGATGTCATTTTCAACGGCACCAGCACCCGCAAACCCGGTGGCCGCGCTGCCGTGGAACTGGTGTTCGATAATTCGCTTGGCCGCATTGGCGGGCAATGGGGCCAATACAGCGAAATCTCCGTCAAGCGCGTGCTAACGCGCGACGGCAATTCGGATTACTACATCAACGGCCAGCATGTGCGCCGTCGCGACATCACCGATATGTTCCTAGGCACCGGCCTTGGCCCGCGCGCGTACGCGATTATCGAGCAGGGCATGATCTCGCGCGTCATCACCTCGAAGCCGGAAGAGCTGCGCGTGTTTCTGGAAGAGGTGGCGGGCGTATCGAAGTACCGCGAACGTCGTCGTGAAACGCAATCGCGGCTTGAGGATTCAAAAGAAAACCTGAACCGCGTCAGCGATATTCTTTCCGAGCTCGACAAGCAAGTCACGAAGCTGACCGACCAAGCCGCAGTGGCCGCGCAATACAACGAATTCAACACCGAACTGAAGCTCAATGAAAACCTGTGGGCTTATACCAAGCAGCGCGAAGTCAAGGCATCCAAAGAGCGTTACGCCAACGAAATCATCAAAACCGAATCCGGGTTTGAAGGCGAGACCGCCAAGCTTCGTGAAGTCGAAGCGGAGCTCGACAAACTGCGGCAGGATCATTACGTTGAAACCGATCAGCTCACGGCGGCACAAGCGGCCATGTTTGAAGCCAACTCCAAAGTTGTCCAGCTTGAGCAGGAGATCAATTATCTGGGCGACAACCGGCGTCGATTGACCGCGCAAATCGGCGCGCTTGCGATGCAAATTTCGGAAGTCGATACCAATCGCGAATCGACCGCCAATGAACTTGATCGCTGGCATCGTGAATTGGCCAGCGGCATTGATCGCGTGGGTGAGGCCCGGGAGCGCGCAGAGGTGGTGAGAAACGATGTTCCAGCGTTCGAAGAAAAGCTACGCGAAGCCGTCAATGTTGTGCGCGCCAGTGAAAACGAAGTTCGCACCGCCGAGCAAGGCCAGGCCATTGAGGAGGCGCGTGAATCCAATGCGCTGAAAATCCTCTCGCAATTGGAACAGCGCAAAACCCGCCTTACCACCGAGAACATGAATCTGGTGGTGCCGGACGCAGATGCGCTCAGTCAGGTCGAAGCCGAGCGCGCCGAAGCGCAGGAAGTATTATTGCAATCGGAAGAGCAACTTGTTGACGCTGAAAAGCGGCTCAATGAATTGGAATCGCACCGGAAAGTTTCGGTAGATGCCATCGGCAACGCCACGCGTGAACTGGCCCGCATCGAAGCCGCACTGTTGGCGCTGCAAAATCAGCAGGCGCGGCTGGATAACAATAATCGCCTCGCGATGTGGCTGTCGAAATACCAATTGGATAACGCGCCGCGCCTCTGGCAATCGATCAAGATCAAGCAGGGCTGGGAAGACGCGCTTGAATCAGCCCTAGGCGTGAAGCTCAACGCGATCAAGGTGTCGGATGCGTCGGTGATCGACCGCGCCGCAGGCGATCCGCCACCGGGCAGCGTGGCGCTGTACATTGAAAACGGCAGCACGCAATCGACAGCGAACCGCGGATTCACGGCGCTGTCCGATTGGGTCACGGCCGATAATGCCGCGGTGATGCCGTTTGTGCGTGAGTGTCTGGCCAATATTTTTGTGCTGGAAAATGAAGCCGATGCACGCAACCAGATGAAATCGCTGCCGTTCGGTGCGTTACTGGTGACGGCCAACGGACATTTGTACAGCCAGCACGGCCTGGTGCTGCATGGCCCGCAATCAGAATTGCACGGCGTGTTGCAACGTCAACGCGAAATCGAATCGCTGAAGACCGAACTTCCCGGCAAGATTGAAGCGCGCCACGTGTTGGAAGCTGAGCAGAAGGAAAGTGAATCACGTCTTACCGAAACGCAAGACAATTTGCGCAACCTGCGTAGCCAGATACAGGAAACCAAGAATCGCGAGCACGCCTTGCAGATGGAGGCGCTGAAATTATCGCAAGCTGCCTCGCAAGCTGAATCACGTCGCGCGGCGATTCGCGAAGAACTGGCCATCATCGACGCCGACATCGAGAAAGAGCGTGCAGAAATGGCCGAGGCACAGGCGCGGCTGGAAGAGGGCGGTAACAGAATCGGCGATTTAACCGACGGCCTGATGGCGCTGGAAGCCAAACAGCAGGAAGCCGAACGCGCGGTACGCGATGCGCGTGAGCGTGTGAACGCAGCGGATCGTGCGGCGCAAGAGGCAAATTATTTTGAGCGTTCCTGCCACGACAAAATAAAGTCGCTCACCGAAATGGTGTCGCAACTCGCGCAGCGCGCGGAAGCCGTTTTACTGAGTAGAAATGCACTGAGCGTGGAGCTGGAAAATTTGCAGGAAGGCAACATTCAGGAACGCCTGCAATTGGCCCTGAGCGCCAAGACCGAGACCGAAAAAGCGCTCGCCGATGCGCGCGACGCGATGGAATCGGCCACGGGCAAATTGAAGGAGCTGGAAGAGCGCAAAGGTGCCATCGAGCACAGCCTGCAACCGCTGCGCGACAAGATTACAGAGCTGCGCATGAAGGAACAGGAAGCGCGCATCAATGAAGAAAACTATACGCAGCAACTGACCGACTCAGGTGCGAATCTTGAAGAACTTGCCGAGACGGTGGAACGCAAAACCCGCTCAACTGCATATCAAGCCGAAATCAACCGCCTGAATGCAGCGATCATCGAGTTGGGTGCCGTGAATCTGGCCGCACTCGCCGAGCTTGAACAAGCCAGCGAACGCAAGGCCTTTCTCGATGCACAATCGCTCGATTTGAATGAGGCCATCGCCACATTGGAATCTGCGATCAAGCGCATCGACCGCGAAACGCGCGATCTGTTGCAAAACACATTTGATATCGTGAACAAGAATTTCACCGAATTGTTCCCGATGCTCTTCGGCGGCGGCAATGCATATTTGCGCTTGACGGGCGACGAAATTCTCGATGCAGGCCTGCAGGTATTTGCGCAGCCGCCGGGCAAAAAAGTGCAATCGATCCAATTATTGTCAGGCGGAGAGAAGGCATTGACTGCGCTGTCGCTGGTGTTCGCATTATTCCGTTTGAATCCTGCGCCCTTCTGCCTCCTCGATGAGGTCGATGCGCCGCTGGATGATTCCAACACGGATCGTTTTTGCGAGTTGGTCAAAAAGATGTCGGCCTCCACGCAATTCCTGTTTATCACGCACAATAAAGTCACGATGGAAATGGGCGAGCAACTCGTCGGGGTGACGATGAATGAACCGGGTGTGTCGCGTATTGTCGAAGTCGATATCCATGCCGCGAAAAAATTTGCAGCGGCACCCGTGCCGGTGGCGGCATAGTGTGTGGACGATTGTCTCGTTTTCGTACAGGCATCGAACTTTTGAGAGCTAATTAATGATCAGCGATTTCCAGTGGGCACTCGTCGGCATCGCAGTCGTGATCATCGTCGCGGTGATCCTCTACAACCGCTGGCAGGAAGCCAAATACAAAAAACATGCAGAGCATGCGTTCTCGTCCGACCATCGGGATGTTTTGCTGCACGAGTCGGGTGACCGAACGGACCGCGTGGACCGGGTGGAGCCACAGCTTGGGGCGCTGCCACCGCTCAGACCAACCGATGATGACTTGATGGGCTTTGACTCGCTAACGGTGGACGCACCGATCATGCCCAGAAACGCGCTCGAATCAAGGCTGCCGGGCATCAATCCAGAGATTGACACGGTCGCGCTCTTGCTGGCTGACGCGCCTATCCTGCCCGATCAGTTCTGGCCCACGGTGCAACAATCGCAGCGGGTGTCAACGCACATTATCTGGGAGGGTCTCGTTGGCGGCTTGTGGCAGCCAATCGATGCGCAAAACGCGGATGAGAGTGACGGCTTTCGTGAGCTACGCGCGGGACTGCAATTGGCTTCACGCAGCGGCATGGTGGATATTAATACGCTGCATGCCTTCAATGAAATGATGGTCGCGTTTGCGCAAAGTATCGGTGCCGTCTCGCAGCGGGAACCCGTGGAACTGGCAACAGCCCGCGCGCAAGAAGTGGACGCGTTGTGTGCGGATACGGATATTGAAATCGCCGTGAATATTATTGGCAAAAGTGGCGCGACGTTCGCAGCCACCAAAGTGCGCGGTCTTGCCGAATCGAATGGCTTGGTGGCGCTCGATTCAGGTGAGTACGAGATGCGCGACGAACTCGGCCATGTGCTGTTTACGCTGCGCAACATGAACGCAGATGAGCCGTCCGGCATCAAACATGCAGGCGCTTACCTCACAGGGCTGACTTTAGCGCTCGATGTGCCACGTGCTGCAAAACCGGGCAGCGTATTCGAGCGGATGATGACGCTGGCGTTGCGATTTGCCGACACCTTGCAGGGCGATGTGGTCGATGACAACCGCAAATTGCTCACCGCCAATGGTCGCAAAGTGATCAGTGAAACCATCGCGGGTATCGCTGGTGACATGCAGGCGAAAGGTGTTGCACCGGGAAGTTCGGCAGCGTTGAGGCTGTATTCATAGGGCTTAGTTGATGGCGACCGATGTCCAGCCCGATGCGCCCAACGCGCCTATCGTACGTATAGCGCAACTCAAGCGTGAACTAGAACAGCACAACCGCAATTACTACGTTCTCGATCAGCCGACCATTCTCGACAGCGAATGGGACAAACTTTTTCATGAGCTGGTCGCGCTCGAAGCGCAGTACCCCGAGCTGCTGACCGCCGATTCGCCAACGCAGCGGGTAGGCGGCAAGCCGCTGGACATGTTTGCCGAAGTCACCCATCGAGTACCGATGTTGTCTTTAGGCAACGCCTTTAGCGATGCAGACATCGACAACTTTGATCGACGCTGTCGCGAAGGCCTTGGCCTTGTTGATGCAACGATCGAGTACGCATGCGAGCCGAAGTTCGACGGGCTCGCGATCAGCCTCACCTATGTCGATGGCGTGTTTGTGCAAGGTGCCACACGTGGTGATGGCGCGGTCGGCGAGGGCGTGACTGAGAATCTCAAAACGATCAAATCCATTCCTCTGGCCATCAAAAGTCAGCACAAAACCACGTTACTTGAAGTGCGCGGCGAAGTGCTGATGCTGCGCAAGGATTTCGACAAGCTCAACGCAAAGCAGGCCGCCAAGGGTGAGAAATTATTCGTTAATCCACGCAATGCCGCCGCAGGTTCGCTCCGGCAATTGGATTCAACACTCACCGCCGCGCGACCGTTGACGTTTTTTGCCTACGGCATCGGTGCGGTTGAAGGAACGGCCACACCTGTAACGCATGCTGCGTTGATGGATTGGCTGGAGTCGTTGGGTTTTCCGGTGGCCCGACAACGCCGTGTTGTGCAAGGTGTTGTTGGCTTACGCGAATTTTATGCACGCATCGGTGGCGAGCGTTCAGTGCTGCCTTACGATATCGACGGCGTGGTCTATAAAGTAAATCGCTTCGATCAGCAGCAGACGCTGGGATTTGTGTCGCGCGCACCGCGCTTCGCGATCGCACATAAGTTTCCGGCCGAAGAAGCCGTCACGGTCTTGCTGGGCATTGATGTGCAGGTCGGTCGCACAGGCGCGATCACACCCGTTGCGCGTTTGCAGCCGGTGTTTGTTGGCGGCACCACGGTGTCCAACGCCACTCTGCACAACGAAGATGAGATTCGCAGAAAAGATTTGCGCATCGGCGATACCGTCGTGGTGCGTCGAGCAGGCGATGTCATTCCCGAAGTCGCTGCGGTGATCATTGAAAAGCGCCCGCCGAATGCAATTGAATTTGTGATGCCAACGCGTTGCCCCGAATGCGAGTCTGCGATTCTGAAACTGGAGGGCGAGGTAATCGCCCGCTGCAGCGGCGGGCTGATTTGTCCGGCGCAGCGCAAACAGGCGCTGCTGCATTTTGCGCAGCGACGCGCGGTCGATATTGAGGGGCTTGGCGATAAGTTGGTGGATCAATTGGTCGATGCGGATGTGGTGCACACTCCCGCCGATCTTTATCGGCTCGGTTTGACGGCGCTGGCGAATCTGGATCGCATGGCTGAAAAATCGGCGACGAATTTGCTCGCGTCGATTGAAAAAAGCAAACGCACCACGTTGCCTAAATTCCTGTTTGGTCTCGGTATTCGCCACGTTGGGGAAACCACCGCGAAAGACCTCGCCAGATATTTTGGCAATCTGGACGCCATCATGGATGCCAGTGCGGAGCAATTGCTGGAAGTGCACGATGTTGGCCCGATAGTTGCGCAGAGTCTGCGGCAGTTTTTTGATGAGCCGCACAATCGCGAAGTGGTTGAACAATTGCGCGCCTGTCATGTTTCATGGCCAGAAGTGGAGATCCAGCATGGGAGAGGATCGCAGGGCGAAAATGCCCTGAATACGCCGTCTGGCGCGGATCTTTGTTCTTTTACGCTTGGCCCTTTTGCAGGAAAGACGGTGGTGTTGACAGGGACGATGGCAGGCATGAGCCGTGAAGACGCCAAAGAAAAACTTGAGGCGCTAGGCGCGAAGGTGGCTGGCAGTGTCTCGAAAAAAACTGATTACGTCATTTATGGCGAACAAGCCGGTAGTAAACTCGACAAGGCACTGGCGCTGGGGGTGGCGGTGCTGGATGAGGCGCAATTTCTATCGATGCTGTCACGTAGCAACCCAACTGCCAACGCAGATCAAAAATGAAAAAAAATATCAAAATCACCAAAGCCGTTTTCCCCGTCGCTGGGTTGGGCACACGTTTTTTGCCGGCCACCAAAGCGAGCCCGAAAGAAATGCTGCCGGTCGTCGATAAGCCGCTGATCCAATACGCGGTGGAAGAAGCCGCCGCAGCGGGCATCACCGAAATGATTTTTGTGACCGGACGCGGCAAGCGCACCATCGAAGACCATTTCGACAAAGCCTATGAGCTCGAAGCGGAACTCTCGGTGAAGGGCAAACACAAGCAGCTTGAAGAAGTGCGCCGAATGCTGCCTGAGGGCGTGCAATACGTGTACGTGCGCCAATCCGAAGCGCTCGGTCTGGGCCACGCGGTGCTGTGCGCAAAACATCTGGTCGGTGATGAGCCGTTCGCAGTCATTCTTGCCGATGATTTGATCGATGCCGGTGAAGGTGTTGCGCCAGTGATGAAACAGATGGTGGAACAGTTCGCCAAACAGAAATCGTCGATTCTGGGGGTACTAAATGTTGAGCGCCATGAGACGTCGTCTTACGGCATCGTCGCGTCGAAGCCAATTTCAAAAAAAGCTGGTGAACGTTTGTCGAAGATGAACGCCATCGTCGAAAAACCGAAACCCGAAAACGCGCCGTCAACACTGAGCGTGGTGGGCCGCTATATTCTGACGCCGCAAATATTTGCGCACCTTGAAAAAATCCAGGCCGGTGTTGGCAAGGAAATTCAATTGACCGACGGTATCGCGGCGTTACTCAAAAAAGAGAACGTGTTTGCGTATGAATTTGAAGGCACGCGCTACGATTGCGGATCGAAGCTGGGCTACCTCAAAGCGACTGTGGAGTTGGGGAAAAAGCACCCTGAAGTTGGCGCGGCGTTTGCGGCATTCCTCGCAGGTGGCAGCGGGAAAAAGTAACGCTAGAGGGAACTTCTAATAACCTCAACATTGTCTCCCCGGCGAACAACCACAAGGGTTGCGCCGGGCCGGGGCCTAAGTTTGCAAGCAGGATCAGTTACTTGTAAAACTTGGATACCGGCCTTCG
>JAYURJ010000181.1:0-10321 GCA_043756275.1 Betaproteobacteria bacterium
TCACTTTTTATAGAGGCACTCGTCAATGCAAAGCAATGCCACGACTTTTCTGAAGCCGCGCATCATCGACGTCCAAAACATTTCGCCAGCACACGCCAAGGTGGTGATGGAGCCGTTCGAGCGTGGCTACGGCCACACGCTCGGCAATGCGCTTCGCCGCATTTTGTTGTCTTCGATGCCCGGCTTTGCGCCGACCGAAGTCAAGATCGCTGGCGTTCTCCACGAATACTCCACGCTGGAAGGCGTGCAGGAAGACGTGGTTGATATTTTGCTGAACCTCAAAGGTTTGGTGATGAAGCTGCACAATCGTAACGATGTCACGCTGAAGCTGAAAAAAGCGACAGCGGGCGCGGTAACGGGTGCTGACATCGAGCAAACGCACGATGTGGAAATTCTGAATCCTGACCACGTCATTGCGCATTTGACGGCTGGCGGCAAAATCGACATGCAGATCAAAGTTGAAAAAGGCCGTGGCTATGTCGCCGCAACCGCGCGCCGCACCGACAACGACAGCCGTTCAATTGGTTCGATTTTGCTCGACGCATCGTACTCACCTGTTCGTCGCGTGAGCTACGCCGTTGAAAGCGCACGTGTTGAACAGCGTACCGATCTTGATCGTCTGGTGATGGATATTGAAACCAATGGTGCCATCGAGCCGGAAGAAGCAGTCCGTTACGCCGCACGCGTACTGGTTGATCAGCTCTCCGTATTTGCTGATCTGCAAGGCACGCCGATGCAGGCTGAAGAAGCGAAGATGCCGCAGATTGATCCGATCCTGTTGCAGCCGGTTGACGACCTTGAACTCACGGTCCGCTCTGCCAATTGCCTCAAAGCCGAGAACATTTACTACATCGGTGACCTGATTCAGCGAACCGAAAACGAATTGTTGAAGACGCCGAATCTGGGCCGCAAGTCGCTCAACGAAATCAAGGAAGTGCTTGCCAGCAAAGGGTTGACTCTCGGTATGAAGCTCGAAAACTGGCCGGTTGCAGGCATCACGAAGTAAATAGTAATTGGATCCCGGCCTTCGCCTGGACGAACCGGTTTTCACCGGGTCGTTTTTCAAACCCATAACGATAACAAGGCTGGCTTAAGTTTCTTAAGCAAAACGGCCAAGACATTAAAAAGGAACACCCATGAAACATCGTCACGGATTAAAGAAGCTCAATAAAACGTCGTCGCATCGCTTGGCGATGTTCCGCAACATGACCAATTCGCTTTTGTTGCACGAAGTCATCAAGACCACGTTGCCGAAAGCCAAAGCGCTGCGCAAAGTTTTTGAACCAATCATCACGCTCGGCAAAGAACCTACGCTGGCTAACCGCCGCCTGGCATACAATCGCTTGCGTGACCGCGACATGGTGACCAAGTTGTTCGATGTGCTTGGGCCCCGTTACAAATCGCGCGCTGGAGGCTATATGCGTATCCTAAAGTTCGGTTTTCGGGTTGGCGACAACGCACCGATGGCTTTGATTGAATTGGTGGATCGTCCGGAAATCTCGGTGGCACCTGTGGCCGAAACGACAGGCGAATAAAATTCGCTGAATGATTACAATAAAAAAGCCGGGCTTGCCCGGCTTTTTTATTGTGTGCTGAATACAGCAACGACAATGTGAGGATATATTTACGCAGAACGCCATCTAGCGGGCTTCGCGGACCAAAAGTGCGGAATTATATACTTGACATAGTCCAGATAGGGGCGCATTGTGGGAAATGACAGGCCGGTATTGTGTGAGCAACAAGTATTTGCAGCGGTTGATGCTTTGTCGGAGTGTGGCTTTCGCCATTGGCGTGGCGATGTCACCCCTGAGCAGGCTGTAAATGCCGTTTGGACGGCGATACTCTCGTTTGAAAAAAGTGCGCCATTGAAAATTTCCCAAGTTTCTGCGCGCCCTCGCTGATTCTTGCGGCCACGCCCAATAATTTGTCAGACGCTAGTTTTGAATCCGCTTGGTTGCGCCGCCCTTTTTTGGTGGCGATAGCGTTGGCTGTGCCGTGTACTTTATTAATGAGTTGCGCCTTGTCAGCAGGTCGCCAAATACCATGAATCGCAGTGACACGCTCTTGATTGGCGTGATTCAGGTCGCCGATGATTTGGCACAATTCGGTTATTTGCGCAGTCTGTGTTTTTGGCTTTAGTTTTAGCCTTCCAAGATCTTTGACGAGTTCAAGCTTTCGTTGCATCATTGCGCCCTCAAGAACAATATCCATTTGGTTTTTCTTGAGGCGTAACAAACCGTCGATAATGATGTCCAATAATTCTTCTAGATTGGAAGACTCAACAGCCACGGTTCCAAGCGCAGCTAAGTGCTCTTGAGAGAATAGCGCGGACTTTAATTTAACCACGGGAAGCTCCATGCAAAAGACGACCAAAGACGAAAAGCCAAACGCTCTATTTGAGGCGACCGTAAAGAACATGTTGAATACAAAGCCGCAACCTCATAAGCCTATCGCAAAGCAAAAAACGAAAAAGAAAACCGGCAAGTAGGCCGGTTAATCAATCACACCGAACCGGCCTTGAGCCGGTTTTTTATGGGCACGATATGACCGACCTTGATATACAGCGCGATAAAGTGTTTTCAACCGTTATTCTGGAGAGGAAGGCGCTGGCCCTTTCACGCCACGAAAAACTACCTCAAACGTTTCGGCGCGCGCACGCTTCACCACATCAAGATCGAAGTCGCTCATGGTTTGATATAGGTCGTTGGTATCGGACGACGTTATCAACATTTCGACGTTTTTTCTAAGGTTTGGCGGATTGCGGTCGGCCATCACGAGACCCATGACAACGTATTCAAGTGTCCTGATTTTTTCCAGCGCAAAGGCTAGTTGATCGTCGTATTCAGTCAGTGGCATATGTCCCCCTTGTTGGAGGAATCAGGTTACACCAAAAGAAAAACCCACTGCTTAGGTGGGTTCGTCTTTACTCGGCGGCTTGCGCGCCTTCAATCCGCCGGTAGGTGAGGCGTTTCCCGCCAATTCCCTTGAGCGCAATTTCGGTACGTTGTGCATCGGTGTACCCAAGAGCGGTGCGGGTGTTGTGGCGGAAATCAAACTCAGTAGCGTAGCGTCCAAGGTGTTTGGGCGAAACGTGGTGAAACGTACCAATCAAGCCGCGCTTGAACAGAGCAAAGAAGCTTTCCACCGTATTGGTGCTGACGTTCCCGCGCGCATATTCCCCGCTGGAATGGTTGACCGCTTCATGTGATGCGAAGTGTTTACCGATGCGGCGATACATACGCAGATCATCCGTCATCAAGTTGGCATCCTTGGCGATGTTGCCATGCAAAACCGCTTTCAATGTTTTACCGTTAACCGAAGCAACGTGGAAGCTGCGCACGTTCCCATCACGCTCTACCAAGGAGACGATCTTTTGTTTGTCCGAACCAGATACCTTACCGCCAGCTTTTTTGATGGCTTGAGCCTTCTTGCTGCGCGGGCTGGTTCCCCAATAGGTTTCGTCAGCTTCAACAATGCCACCGCCGGAACCCAAGGGGCCAGCGGTCGTCGGAACCATCGACTCGCGGATACGGTGCGTCATGAACCATGCGGACTTGTATGTGATGCCAAGCATGCGCTCAATCTGCTTGCTGCTGATTCCCTTTTTACTGGCGCACATCAAGTGTGTAGCCAACAGCCATTTATGCAGGGGGATATGCGAGCGCTCGTAAACCGTTCCGACCGTTACGGTGAAATGGCCTTCGCAGTTATTGCACTGGTGCAAACCCATGCGCGTCGAATCGCCTGCAAGACGCGTGAGGTTTTCAACCGAACCGCAATGCGGACAGATTGGGCCTTTAGGCCAGCGCACGGACTCAAGGTATTCAAAGGCCGCGTATTCGGTATTAAAGATTGGGTTCGTCAGGTCGCACATAGTCGTTTCTCCGGTACAGGCATTCATAATGCCAAAGAATCGGGACTATGTCAAGTATATAATTCCGCAAAAGTGACTGGAGCAGCGCGCCAGTGCTGGTGTTTACATTTTTATTATTCCGGCTCCTGCACCAAATATCCTCTTGCCCGCAATTTCGCGACATAACCATCAGGCGCAAGGATTTGCGCAATCGGCAACACAGCGAGTGCAACTTTGTCGTTCTTCAGTGCCGCTTCCGCCGCGTTCAGCCATGCGTTCTCCATTTGGGTGGGCACGTTCTGCGCGCCTAGCGTCTTCACGAAGGACGCATCCCTGATGGCTGCCTCGCAGGCGGCGCGCTGGTCTGCGGCTGGCAGGCGGCGTATGGCGTTGATGTCCCCGGTCGCCCATGCATTCGCACGAACTCTCATAGCGGCCAAATCGGTTTCGATGCGTTCAATCGTTTTCGCGAAGCAGTCGAGATCAGCGAGTCGGGAGCCTCTCAGTTCCTTCAACGCGCCACGGGGATCATTGATGGTTGGCTCTAGCTTTACCTCGATGATTTTGACCTTGTGCTTGTTTGCCGCGTCACGAATCATCGGCCAGACCGGGCTTGCGCTCGTGAGGCCGACTTTGCTGATGGCTTTGCGGTATAGCTCCATTGCGGCATACATCGGGCGCATACGCTCGATGTCGTTTTCTTCATCGTCCGGATTGTATTGCTCAATATATTTGTCGCGCATCACCGACCAGCGGGCGTACAAGTCTGCCGGAACAATATCTTTTAACAGCGCCCCGTCAGGATTTTTCCGGGCTTGCATCGCCGACGGCAGCATCGTCAGTGCTCTGAAATAGCCAATCTGTTTGAGCGAAATCGACACCGATGGTGCCGAGAGAACTTGCTGTGATTGCGCGATGATCGCTTCAATGCCCTTGGCGCGCCAAGTCATTTTTTGCGGGACGGGTGTTTGCGTGCCAACGATCCACAAAACGTGATCACCCTTCGACACCCTCCACATGCCGGGTCCTGGCTGCTCGCCGCTGATCTCGATTTTGTCCAGAATGATCGGTGCCACTGCCAAAACCGGTGCGACACTCGGCTGCGCAAACACGTGGGCCGAGAATAATGTGGCAAGCCCGTAAGCAAGCAAATTTGACTGGATTGGCACTGCAAACTTTCTGAAAAGTATCAGGATAAACCCTGTCAACAGACCCGGAAAATGCTCTGAAGTTCCTGCATACATGCCGGTCAACAGCGCACAAATACGGCAGCTTTTATTTCCCGATCAACCCGCAAGCAACGTCGTGATGTTGTTCGCGGTGGACACATAAATTGCGCTGTTATCATGCAGCCATGAAATCAATCGCCTCCAAGTTGCCGCACGTTGGCACCACCATTTTCACAACGATGTCTGCACTCGCTCAGGAGGTTGGTGCCGTCAATCTTGGCCAGGGCTTTCCGGATTTCGAATGCGATCCACGGCTGATCGACATGATGAACGATGCCATGCGCGCAGGCCACAACCAGTATCCGCCGATGGCAGGCATTCTGCCGTTGCGGGAGAAAGTCGCCGAAAAGGTGGCGACATTGTATGGCCGCCATGTCGATCCTGTGCACGAAATCACCATCACCGCCGGTGCCACGCAGGCCATTCAGACCGCGCTTACTGCCATTGTGCATGCAGGGGATGAAGTCATTATTTTTGAACCCGTCTACGACAGCTATGAGCCGGTGATCCGCATGAACGGCGGCGTGCCGGTGTTTGCAACGCTGAAATTTCCCCACTATCGGCCCGATTGGCGGCAGGTGCGCGCACTCATCACGTCCCGCACCCGCGCCATCATGATCAACACACCGCACAATCCTACGGCGACCTGCTGGCCAAGAGAGGACATGGACGCGCTCGCAGATTTGTTGCGCGGGACCGATATTTTTCTGATCAGCGATGAAGTGTATGAGCACATGGTGTTTGATGGCGCATCGCATCAAAGTGTCGCGCGATTTCCTGCTTTGGCTGAACGCGCGTTCGTTATTTCGTCATTCGGTAAAACCTACCACGTGACCGGCTGGAAGATCGCCTACTGTCTGGCGCCCAAGGCATTGATGATCGAGTTTCGCAAGGCACATCAATTCATCGTGTTCACGGTGCACACACCATCTCAACACGCGATTGCCCACTACATGGCATTGGGCACACACAATGAACTATCGGATTTCTATCAGGCCAGGCGGGATTATTTTTTGGCGCACGTGAAAGATTCGCGCCTCAGATGGCAGCATTCGCATGGCACTTATTTCGTGTCGGCCCAATACGCCCATCTCGCTGAATTTGCAGAGCTGAGCGACATCGATTTTGCGCAACATCTGGCGCGAAAATATGGGGTGGCCTGCATTCCGGTATCAGAATTTTATCATGACGCGCATGATGAACAGATCGTGCGCTTTTGCTTCGCCAAGCGCGAAGCGACGTTGGCGGAGGCGGCGAATAGAATTCGGAGAGTCTAGAACTGGTGCGGCTGGGGGCGATAAAATGCCATGTGAGCCGCGCCAATGCTTGATATATGTAAATTAATGCAGGTTTTAGGCTACGCTAAACGCGCTCGCGATCCGCCCAGTTAGCGGCGAAACGATTCAGCTCCAGCGCATTGCGCAATCCCAATTTCTGTTTCAGATTTGCGCGATGCGCCTCGATGGTCTTCACGCTGCGACTCAATTTTGTCGCAATTTCACCCGTACCGAGGCCAATGCCGATCAAACGGAAAATTTCCTGCTCGCGATCGGAAAGTGCCGACAAAACCGAGGGCGGCTGATTCGCCGGTCGCCCGCGCACCCTGTGCGCCAACAACGACTGCATTCGTTCGCTCAGGTATCGTTCACCCGCGAGCACTTTGCGAATGGCGACGATTACTTTCTCAGGCGCCTCCTGCTTGACCAGATAACCCTTCGCGCCCGCGCGCAAGGCGCGCTCACCGTGCACCAGTTCGTCGTGCATGCTCAGCACCATCGTCGGCAGATTGGGATGCAGGCGCGAGATCGCCTTAATCAATTCCAGGCCGGATAAACCTGGCAGTGAAATATCGGTGACGACGATATCGGGAAGTTGTTCGCTGAGCATGTCGAGCGCATGCTCGGCCGAATCAGCCGTCATGATGACTTCCAGATCAGGCTCGTTATTGATCAATTCCTTCAAGCCATGCAAAACGATGGCATGGTCATCAACAACCATGATTCGAGATTTCAATGCGTCTCCCTATTTTTTTCTAGACCATTGTCGGTAGTTTCCGCGAATCTGCACTGCGCCACATCACTTGCACCATCGTACCACCGAGTCTGGGTTTGCCGATGGAAAGGGTCGCGTCGATAGCCCGACAGCGATGCCGAATACTGAGCAGGCCATGTTGATCCTCGCTGCTATCTTCAACCCGCTGTTGACCGATGCCATTGTCGGAGACCGTTAGTTCTATACCACGACTGGTGCGCGTCAATGCGATGCGGATTTTTTCGGCCTTGCTATGTTTGAGCGCGTTGTTGACTGCCTCCTGGGCAACACGATACAACGTGAACGCGACTACTTCATCGTCAATGGTCACTGCCGTCGGAATCCGGGTATCGCATTTTACCGATCCCAGGCTGTCGACATCATGCGCAAGTTGCTTGAGTGCAGCAGCCAGACCGTCGTTGCCCCAAATATAGGGCGACAGTCCGTGCGCGATCATTCGAGTATGGCCGATGGCTCGATTGACCAGTTCGGAAATGCGGTTCGCGAGGTCCGCTTCTCCCGGATTTTTCTCACCAAGTTTTTGGGCAAGCATCTTGGTCAGTAACGCAATACCGGTAAGGTCCTGGCCGAGCTCATCGTGTAATTCCAGCCCGACCCTTGCCGACTCCATTTCGATCATCATCAGGATATTGCGTTCAAGTTCCTGTCGACTGTGTATTTCAATTTCAAGCGCCTCGTTGGCCTCTTTTAGTTCGAGGGTCTTACCCTCTACGGCGATTTCAGCTTGCCGACGCAATGTAACATCGCGTGCGCTGATCTGGATATGTCTCGGCGTACCATCCTCGGCACGCACCAGATGCAGTTGGCCTTCGAGCCAAAGATAGTGTCCATCGGCGTGTCGAAAACGGTATGTCAGCGCGGTCGGCCGACCTTGCCCTTTTGCACAACGCGCAAAGTCAGCTTGCACCCACGCAAAATCATCAGGGTGGAAAAATTGTTCAGCGTCTTTTTCAAGGCTGGATGCAATATCGTGTCCGGTCACCCGCGTAAAAGAGGGCGAGAGATAAATCGTCTTCCCGTCGGGCTGCATGAGCACAATGATGTCGCGCATGTTTTGCGTAATAAGCCGAAAACTTGCTTCGCTCTGGGCGATGGCTTGCTCTGCTTGCTTGATGCGGGTAATGTCGCGACCGACACCACGGTAGCCGATAAATTTGTCTTGTGCATCATGCATGGGTACGCCACTGATGCTGAAAAATCCTGTTGTTTCGCCTGTTTCGTACTCCACGCTACGCGTCACCATACCCTGAAATGGTCGACGCGCGGCCAGCGTATCCCGATGCGCCTGCCACTCCTGCGCGGTCATTGCCTGCGGAAATAGTTCCCACCGGGTCCTGCCAATAATTTCGTCCTGCGTCTTTCCGGATCCCAGCGAAACCTCAAGCGACAAAAAGGTGAATCGATGGTCAACGTCGGTCTCCCAGAACCAGTCGGAAGAAATTTCCGTCAACATTCGGAATTTTTCCTCGCTCTGCTGCAACTTTATTTCCGCTGTCTTTTGCGCTGTGATATTGCGGGCGATGCCGCGGTATCCGGCGAGGTTGCCAGACGGGCTGCGGACTGGTTCGGCGGTGATCTCCAACCAGCGTATTGCGCCCTTGCTTGTAAAAATTCGCCGGTGCACCGAATAAGGTTTTCCTTGCTGGATATTGGTGGAGGCGTTTTCGTCAGACTCGACGTAATCATCAGGGTGACAGGCTTTTTCCCGCCATTGGCTCATCGTGGTAAGTCGCGTTTCGGGTGTGGCATCGTAGACACTGTCGTAGTCGCCATAGCCTTCGATCCTGTCGGTTGCCAAATCCCAATAAAAGTGTCCCATCTCAGCGATTCGATGTGCCTCGCTCAATTGCCGCGTAGTTTCGATCAATTTTAGTTCGCGCAATTTTTCGTCAGTGATATCCCGCGTCACGCCGGCCGCGCCGATGACTTCACCATTCGTATTTCGCACCGGCTGGGCGATACTGTGAATCCATCGCGGGTTACCTGCGGCGGTAATAATGCGGCGTGGCGATTCGACGGCCTCGCCTGCGGCCACCCGACGTATATTGGCCCATGCCTGTTCCTGTTCGTCTGGGTGGCAAAATTTCTCTGTAAATTGCCTGCCCCATTCTGTCCAGCTAGTTGGTAGTGCGCCGGCGCTGACCTCATAAATTTCGCGGTATTGCTCCGAAAATTCGATGCGGTCTGATTTGATGTCCCAGTACCAGCTACCCATCCGACCAACTTGTTGCGCCTGAATCAATTGCCCGGTCTTGGCTGCAAGTTGTACCAGTGCGTTCTTCTGCGCTGTAATGTCCAGCGTCACGCCACTGTAATGGGACAGCGTTCCGCCCGCGTCGTAAACTGGTTCTGCGATTGAACGGACCCATTTTTTCTGACCGGCGGCAGAAATAATGCGCAACTCCCGATCAAAAGGTGCGCTGCCGAGGCGATCCTTGAGCAGCAGTAAGAAAGCGTCGACGTCTTCCTCAGGCATGAATCGACGAGCCCATTCGAGCATGGTTTTAGGATGCTCGGCCGGCGTCGTCCCGCAGAGTTGCGCCATGTAGTCACAGGTCACCATCGCATCGGTGGCAGGCTCCCAGGTCCAGGTACCGAGTCCCACAATCTGCTTGGCTCGCTCCAGTTCCGAGGTGCGCGTGGTCAGCGCAAGAATTGTCTCGCGCTCCTCGGTAATGTCTCTGGAGATTCCAAAATACCCGGTGAGACGGCCAGCAGCATCGAATCGTGGAAGATTTTTAAACTGGAACCACTTGCGTGTTCCATCGTCGAGCCTGACGTGCCGTATGCCCTCGGTGGGCTGTCCATCTCGATGGCGCACGATATTGGCCTTTGCCGACTCGATCTCCATCGGCTCAACCAGAAAACGCGTCATGTATTCATCAGTCGTCTGCGGGCAATTTTCAGCAGAAACACGATGCAAATCCAGATACTGCTGGCTGGCGCTGAGCTTGCCGGATTCAGAGAACACACAGCTGCCGCAGTTTGACAAACGTTGCGCTTCGTCAAAATGCTCACGCAGCAACGCCAGTGCCGTTTCCCGCTGCGCCAGGTCCAACTCCAGCGTGGCCCGCGCGTCGCGCTCACGCCGCAACGCCATCGCCAGCCAGACAATCAGGGCGAACACAGCGCCTATCACGCCGGCACCAGCAACATATTGGGGCCCGGCCAGCAAGCCGAGGAGTGC
>JAYURJ010000182.1:0-3618 GCA_043756275.1 Betaproteobacteria bacterium
GCAGTTCATCTGCACTTCGACAAGCTCAGTGCGAACGGGGATTTTTTAGAGGTTCCCATTTGTTACTGGCTGGCACAGGTATCAAGCGTTCTGGTTCAACCGTCGCCGCAAACGCTACCCAGCACCTACCGCCTTACCGTTTCACCACCTTCATCGCCTCAACGATCTTCATCGTTTCCACACTCACCGTCGTCACCCGCTGCAACAGGTCGATGACTTTCTCTTTGTAATCGGCGAAACGGTAAGTGTCGAATTTCTCGCGGATGGTGGGGTCCTTGGGTTTCTTTTCTTTGTACTGGTCGAGAATCCATTCCAGCGCGGAGCGATTGCCGAGCCGGTAGTCCCAGACTTCGGGCGGAATGCCGGTGAGCGTGGTTTCGCTGTCGAGCATGATGCGGCCCGCGTCACGGTCGGCTTTGAGCATGGCCTTTGCCGGTACGCCTGCTTTGCGCGCGCGTTCGTCGGGGATGTCGATGCGCTGCAATTTTGCGGAGGCCACCGATTCGTAGCCGATGTGCATCTTCATCAACGCTTCACCCCATTTCGCCCATTGCGCGAAATCGGCATAGAACGGAATGCGCGGAAACTCGCGCTTCAGATTGAGCGCGTATTTCTCGCGGTAGATGGGGTCGTGCAGCACGGCGTAGACGTAGTGGAAGATGGCTTCTTTGGTGATGGTCTTGGTGCCGTATTGTTTCTTGAACTGAGCTAGTGACCAGTCGGTGATGTTGTCGTGGCGCTTACCACTTTCATCGATCCGCTCAAGCGCAAAGGTTTGTGTTCCGCCGGACGCCGGGCTCACAAAATTTAGGTCTGGAATCCTATCAATTGCAAAAGAAAAATACGGCTTCCCAGACGAATCGCCCATCACAGTAATCGACCGATTCGAGAATTGACCAGCGCCAAAGAATTGTGGCGTTTGATATAGCACTTCATTCAAGCGCGCGTCTCGATAGAGCCACATTTGAACGAATGGTCGATAGTTTGCGGTGACTATCTTCTTTTCATCGAACACATACTTAACGCCCGCGCCTAGATCACGCTTCACCGCTCGCGTCCATTTAATTGAGTAATCGAGCCCGTTGGTAATTCGACTGTCAACTCCCTTACTTCCAGTTCGCCTTACTTCAGCGTTGTAGACTGAAATCAGAAATTGAATTCGCTTGTTGACTTCATTCTTGGACAAGTCGTAAACCCAGTCGTCGCGGGAAGTAACCACGCCCAGTGAATACAGCTTAAATATCGCGCGCTCTTTTGCGGCTGATGAAGTTGCCTTGGTCTCTTTCGACGCAATCGGTATTAGTGCATCAAAATCATTGTTGCTTTGCCCAAGCCAGTTACCCTTCGCATCTGGCCGCAATTCCTCACAATCCACGCGCTGTAATGCATTGCCCGAGAGAAACGACAACTTCTCTTCCGCCGTCTCCAGCTCCGGGCGGCGTGCGTAGAAGACGCGCCCATTGCCCTCACCCAACCCTCTCCCGACGGGAGAGGGCTTTTTCTTTTTCACCAGAAAGCAGATTGCCACACCGGTCTGAATGCCGAACACATTGTGCTTGGTGCCAGAAAGTTTTGGATTGGCGCGCACGTCGCCTCCCAGATCGACGACGTGAATTTCATTGAACTCTCTCGCGACGACCTTGCGAAACCCATCAAACGTGCGGCTCTCAATAAAGCTGCGATTGCTGATAAATGCGAGCACGCCGTTCTCCGCCAGCCGATCACTCGCCCAACGGAAAAACCGCGCATACATGTCGTAGAGCTTGGTTTTTTGCGCCGTGCTCTCGGCGATGTAGGTCTGCTTGATGCGCACGTCGATACTGGGATATTCGCGATTCTTGTTGTTGTCGTTTTCGTTCAACTGGTTGGCGTTGTACGGCGGATTGCCGATGATGACGCTGATCTTTTTGCTGTTCTGCCGCTTGATGCGCACCACGTTTTCTTCGGAGACGCTGCCGAATAAATCCTGCGTGGTGCCGTGCGCGGCAGTGTGCAGGCCGACGTTATCGAGCGTATCCACGAAGCAAAGGCTCTCGAACTCGCGGTATTCGCCGGTGATAGCCGCATACGTGGCTTCGATGTTCAGATTGGCAACGTAATACGGCAGGATCGCGACTTCGTTGGCGTGCAGTTCGTGTGCGTACTTGTGTTTCAACTTGGCCGGCTGGCCGCGAAAGTGTTCCAGCAGTTCGCAGATGAAGGTACCGGTGCCGGTAGCTGGATCGAGGATTTCCACATCCTTGTCGATCAGGTTGCGGCCGAAATGCTTCTCACACAGCCAGTCAGCGCTTTCGATCATGAAGCGAACGATTTCGTTCGGCGTGTAGACGACGCCCAGACGGTCAGCGGCCTTGGCGTTGTAGACCTTGTAGAAGTTTTCGTAGATGACTTTGAGGAAAGTCTGCTTTTCCAGATGGCTGCTGATCTGCGCAGCGGCGGCGCGAATGGCGGCGTAATAAGTTTCCAGGCCGCGCAACGTGCGCTTTTTCAGGTCACCGGTGAAGAAGGTTCCTTCCAAGGCATAAAGTTCTTTCGCCACATTGTTCTGGCGATGGAAGTCGGACTCGTCGAACACCTTGGAGAAGATTTCCTCGGTAAGCACATGCTGGATGAGCATCTCGCGCACATCTTCCGGCGTGAGGCTGGGGTTGATTGCTTCCTGCGCATGCACGAGGAAGCGTTCCGAGGCTTTGCGGAAGGCGGCGTTTTTGATGTGCTCGGCAGCCATCATTTCGCGCAGCGCCTTCAGGACTTCAGGCAAATCGAGCTTGAATTGCTCGACGGCTTTTCGGAATTGCGCGATGTCCGCGCGTTCGTGCGAGAAGAACAGCTTGAGCAGTTTGCCAAGATTCTCGACATCGTCGACCGCGCAGCGCATCACTTCCTGCTTGTTCTGGATCAGCACCGCCTCGGTGGAGTCCTCGAAGATGATGTTGTCCTGCGGATAGCCACGCTTGAATTTGGTGGCGATTTCGGCATCGAGATCGTCTTTCTCGTCTTTCGCTTCCCAGTAGCCGAAAGGCATGCGCAACGCGTGTAGCAGCGCGCCATCGACATAACGACGCTCTTTTGTTGGCGTGACGATTCCGTATTCGGGAACGAACAGCAGATCGTGCGACCGCGCCCAGCCCTTGAGCAAATCCTTGAACGCCTCGCGGACGACGGACTCACGCGTAGTGCCGGATACTTTCTTGAGCGAGGCGAGTTGATTGAGGTACTGCTGGATGAGAAGTTGGCTCACGGGTCTGGGGGATTATGGTTTTGCGTGACTATGCCGTAACGCTGGGGTGGTGGCAATTAAAACGTCAAACCCCGGCATCCACGGGCATCGTGGCGCGCTTTCGGCCTGCGAGCCTCGCCAGTGCTTGTGGTTGCGTTATTGTTCAAATTCGCGTGAACAAGCGAGCGATGTTGGGTTACGACGCTTCGCGTCTAACCCAACTTATTCCATTTCTATTTCATCAGTGCATTAATTTTATGGGTAATCAGAAAAAACCGTCATTCCCGCGAAGGCGGGAATCCAGCGTCGTTCGCTGCAACGTCACTGGAGTTGAGGCATGCCTCAACGCCTTCGCGGGGACGACGAATGTTTGATATGTTCGCTACTACGTTATTAAA
>JAYURJ010000183.1:0-10287 GCA_043756275.1 Betaproteobacteria bacterium
ATGGATAAAGATCTCGAACTCGCCGGACAGGTTGACGCGCTATTGGGCAGGCACGGTCGCGCCGGTGAACCGATTGATGATCGCAATGTGCCGCTATTGACCGATCTGGTCGAAGCACCTGATTGGAAGCCTGCTGCGGCAGCCCTTACCACGTCGCCCGTCAATGTAACGGTGCCGCCAGCACCGCTATCTGCTCAGCCCCCGGCGCTGCCGATGACAGTCGCGCCCACAATATTGAAAGAATTATCCGAGCAGGAAATCGATACGCTGTCGAACGATATTTTCACGCGCGTACTTGACCGGCTCGATCATGACCTCGCGACCAAGCTGGAGGATAGACTCGCCGCACAGTTATCCACCCAGATCAACAGCGCCATCACCCATGTGATTTCAGATATGCGCCAGGACATCGCCAACGAAATCGGCGATGCCGTCAATGCTGCGTTAGCCGACAGGCTCCGGCAAAAGTAAATCCGCAATTCTGTCTTTTGTGTCGCGTGATGTTTGATCACCGGCATCTCCCGAATCAACATCCGCATAACACCACCTCATCAGACCATCACGATCCATGAACCAAGATCACCCCACAGGCAATGTCGACGCCACCCTGAATCCACTGGACAACGCGCTCGCGAAAGCATTTGACCCCGTCGCCATTGAATCGCACTGGTACCCGAAGTGGGAGCAGGCAGGCTACTTCAAGGCCACCTCTGAAGCGACCAAACCCGGCCAATCCAACTACGCCATCCAGCTTCCGCCGCCAAATGTCACCGGCACCTTGCACATGGGCCACGCCTTCCAGCAGACGCTGATGGATACGTTAGTGCGCTATCACCGCATGCGCGGCGACAACACCAACTGGGTGGTAGGTACTGATCACGCTGGCATTGCTACGCAGATAGTGGTGGAGCGCCAACTGCAGGCCGAGGGCAAATCGCGTCACGATCTGGGTCGCGAGAAATTCATCGAACGCGTGTGGGACTGGAAACGCGAATCGGGCTCGACCATCACGCGGCAAATGCGCAGGCTGGGTGATTCAGCCAATTGGGAATATGCCGATACGGAAGGTGACAAAGGCGGCTATTTCACCATGGACGCGAAGATGTCCAAGGCGGTGGTGGAAGTGTTCGTACGCATGCACGAGCAGGGGTTAATTTATCGCGGCAAGCGGCTGGTGAATTGGGACCCCGTGTTGGGGACGGCGGTTTCTGACTTGGAGGTGGTAAGTCAGGAAGAGGATGGAAAACTTTGGGAAATTCGCTATCCATTTGAGTCTGGCGACAATGGATTGGTCGTTGCAACGACGCGTCCCGAGACTTTGTTGGGTGACGTGGCGGTGGCAGTTCATCCTGACGATGAGCGCTATCGTCATCTGGTGGGTGAGCGCGTCAAACTGCCATTGACCGATCGTACGATTCCGATCATCGCGGATGAATACGTAGACAAGGAATTCGGTACCGGCTGTGTGAAGATCACGCCAGCACATGATACGAATGACTACGCGATTGGCCAGCGTCACAATTTGCCGAAAATCTGCATACTGACTCTTGAAGCCAAGATCAACGACGACGCGCCTGTTGCGTATCGCGGGCTGGACCGTTTTGATGCGCGCAAGCAAGTCCTGAGAGACCTTGAGTCGCAGGGCCTGCTAGTTTCCGAGAAGAAACATAAGCTCAACGTCCCGCGCTCCGACCGTACCGGCGTCATCGTAGAGCCTATGTTAACCGACCAATGGTTCGTAAAAATGGACGGCCTCGCTGCTCGCGGCCTCAATGCCGTTGAAACTGGCGACGTTAAGTTCTACCCGGACCACTGGTCGGCGACCTACAACCATTGGCTGAAAAATATTCAGGACTGGTGCATATCGCGTCAGCTATGGTGGGGACATCAGATTCCTGCCTGGTATGACGGAAGTGGCAAGACGTTTGTTGCTCTGAATGAAGCAGAGGCGCTAGCGCAATTACACGCAGAGCTCGACACCGCAGAATGTGATCGCATTGAGCTATTGAAGAAGCATGGCGAGAAATCTGCGGATGGCACTCCATACGTAATGTTGTTTAGAAAGCAACCTTGGGGCTACAAGCATCTCAAGCCATATTTAGAAAAACTTCGGCACGAGGGCCTTGTTCGGGATGCGGACGTCCTCGACACCTGGTTCTCCTCCGCCCTCATCCCCTTCACCACACTCGGCTGGCCTGAAAAGACGCCAGACATAAAATCCTTCCTGCCCTCCTCCGTGCTCGTGACCGGCAACGACATCATTTTCTTCTGGGTCGCGCGGATGATCATGATGACGCTGCACTTCACCGACAAAGTGCCCTTCAAACATGTCTACATCAACGCCATGGTGCGCGATGCCGAGGGGCAGAAAATGTCCAAGTCCAAGGGCAACACATTGGACCCGCTGGACTTGATCGATGGCATCAGCTTCGATGCGTTGCTGGAAAAGTCTACAAAGGGCCTGATGCTGGCTGCGCATCAAGAAAAAGCAGCTAAGTATGTGAAGAAGAACTTTCCCGCCGGTATTCCCGCTTACGGTACTGATGCGCTGCGCTTCACGTTCACCTCGCTGGCGCCACTGTCGATGACGCTGAATTTCGATTTGAGCCGCTGCGAGGGTTATCGCAATTTCTGCAACAAACTGTGGAATGCGACGCGCTACGTATTGATGAACGTGGAAGGCAAGAATGCGTTTGAGTGCGGCATCGAAGAAAACACCGACGTAAGTTATGTTGATTTCTCGATGGCTGATCGATGGATCGTCAGTCTGTTGCAGCGCACCGAAGCCGAAGTCGCGCAGGGGTTTGATGAATACCGTTTCGATAATGCATCCAACGCCATTTACAAACTCGTTTGGGATGAATATTGCGACTGGTATGTCGAGCTCGCCAAGGTGCAATTGCAAACCGGCACCGACGCGCAGCAACGCGCCACGCGTCGCACGCTGCTGCGTGTTCTCGAAACGATTTTACGATTGGCGCACCCGATCATTCCGTTTATCACCGAAGAGCTGTGGCAGAAAGTAGCGCCGCTAGCGGGCAAGACTGGCGAGACGATCATGCTGGCGCCTTATCCGATTTCACAGCCGGAAAAAATTGATGTCGACGCAGAAGCGTTCGTCGCCGCGCTCAAGGAATCCATCGACGCCGTGCGAAACCTGCGTGGTGAAATGAATGTTTCCCCTGCACTGCGGGTGCCCTTATTTATCAGCGGCGACGCCAAGATTATTTCGCCGCAGTTGCCTTACCTTACGGCGCTGGCAAAAATTTCAGAAGCGCAGTTGGTGGCGGTGTTGCCCGACGCCAATGCGCCGGTCGCGCTGACGACAAGCGCGAAGTGGATGCTCGACATCAAGATCGACGTGGCGGCCGAATCCGCGCGGCTGGCGAAAGAAGTGGCGCGGCTGGAAAACGAGATTATCAAAGCGCACGCCAAACTCGGTAACGCCAGTTTTGTCGAACGCGCACCGGCTGCAGTGGTTGATCAGGAAAAGAAAAGATTGGCGGACTTTGAAGCGACAGTTGCGCAATTGAAAATACAGTTGCAAAAGCTGAAACACTAGCACTGGCGTGCCTCCCAGACCATAAATGCTCCAAAGCACCCGTCAATAGGCGATCTACGTATCGACATGCCGTTTAACCATCAGGCACACCGATGACGCTGCCTTACAGCCTGCGTTCCCTGCGCCACCAAAATTTCCGTCGCTACTATGTTGGGCAGATGATCTCGCAACTGGGCTCGTGGATGCAGTCCACGGCCATCATGTGGCTGGCCTATCGACTGACAGAATCAACGGCAGCCACCGGGCTGATCGGGTTTCTGGCGATGGCACCTTACATCTTTATCACGCCGCTGGCAGGCGCATTGTCGGACCGCGTGAGCCGTCGAAAACTATTGATGACGGTGTTAAGCCTATCGGTGGTGATGGCCGCAATTTTGTCGATGCTCACTTTTACGCAGCACATCACCATCATGCTGCTCGGTGTATTGGCGTTCGTGCAAGGCATCCTCAATGGCGTCGAAGTGCCCACCCGCCATTCATTTTTCGTGCAGCTCATCGATGACCGCGAAGACCTGCCAAACGCAATCGCGCTCAATTCGATCAATATCAATTCGATGCGTTTGATCGGGCCCGCAATTGGCGGATTGTTGATCGCGGCGGTGGGTGAAGCGGCGTGCTTTGGCGTGAATGCAATCTCATATCTCGCCGTACTGTTCCAGCTATCGCGCATCTCGCCAAACGAAGGCGTGCGCAAAGAAAATAAAGCGGGATTGATCGCCGACGTGATCGAAGGCTGGCGTTTTGGTCTCACCCATCCGGTGATACGTCCGCTGGTGCTGATGGTGGGCGCGGTCTCGTTTGCAGTCGGCCCTTATACGATATTGATGCCCGCAATTTCGGTGCAAACATTCGGCAAAGGTGCTGAACTCAATGGCCTGTTCATTAGCTTCGTAGGCCTCGGTGCGCTGGCAGGCGCGATCCTGCTCGCAAGACGGCCCAATGTGCGCGGACTCACCGGTTGGCTGTGGATGATGGGTGGACTCGCCGCGTTGGGCATTCTGGGATTTTCGTTTTCGCGCATTGAGTGGGTGTCATTTTTGTGCATGGCGATGACCGGGATGGGGTTGATGGGCACCTCGGCCACGGTCAATACGATTGTGCAATCGATTGTTGAAGAGGACATGCGCGGACGCGTGGTAAGCATTTATTCGACGTTCTTTATCGGTGCCGCACCGTTAGGCCATCTCGCCGCTGGCTGGCTGGCTGAGCACATCGGTGCGCCACTGACCTTTACCGTTTGCGGGCTGGTGTGCGCATTCGCCGTTGGCAGCTATGCGCTGTATTTGCCACGACTCCGGGCGCATCTGCGTCCGATTTATTTGAAGCGCGGTATCATTCCTGCAACCCCCGGAGCGATTGAACAATGACCACATCCAGCAGTGACACCATTCTTTTTACGCAGCAGGGCAGCATCGCCACGCTGACCTTCAATCGCCCCGATGTTTATAACGCGATGAACGCGGAATTGATCCATGCGATGCGCGATGTCACCGCCGACATTGCTGCGTCCAAAACGATTCGTGCGGTCATTCTCAAGGGTGCAGGCAAGGCTTTTCTTGCCGGTGGCGATGTGGGGCTTTTTTATAAACAACGTGAGACTCTCGTTGAAACCGTGAAGCCGTTGGGCAACGCGTTGCACGAGGGCATCAAGAATATTCGCAACATGCCGTTTCCGGTGATTGCGCAGATTCACGGCGCATGCGCAGGCGCAGGGTTGAGTGTGGCCATGGCGGCCGATTTTGCGATTGCCGCAGAGGGCGCGCAATTTAATACGGCGTATACCAAAATCGGTTTGTCACCTGATGGCGGCAGCACGTTTTTCCTGCCGCGTTACGTCGGCATGAAGCGCGCGCTTGAGCTCACGATGCTGGCAGACATGTTCGACGCCAAAGCTGCCGCCGCTATGGGCATCATCAATCGCGCCGTGCCTGCAGATTTGCTGGAGTTGGAAGTCGCCACACTTGCTGAGCGCCTGTCAAACGGTGCCACACAGGCCTTTGCCCGGGCGAAAAAACTGATCAATCAATCGTTCATCACGCCGATCGATAAACAGCTTGATGATGAGATCGCGTTTTTCACCGAGTGCGCAAAAACAAACGATTTCAAGGAAGGCGTGACCGCGTTTGTCGAGAAACGCAAACCGCGATTTGAGGGGAAATGAAGCCGGTTATGCTTCAAACCGATCCACACACAAAAATCTCTGTCATTTCGACCGCAGGGAGAAATCTACTTTACATCGTTGAAATGACCGGCGCACAAGGACAACCGCGACCGAAGGGAGCGGACGCACTTGTGCGTCCGTGTCGATTGCCCAGTTAGCGCTCATGCACACTGAGTAGCTCCTCGAGTCTGAACCGCAGCTTTGCCAATTCGCGTGACAGTGAGTTCGGCTCGACTCCATAGGCCCCCGACCAAGGCTTATACGCCTTGTCGATCGGGTAACGATACAGCTCGCCTGGCGGTGCCAGTAGTTGCTTCACACGAAGTTTTTCCTCAGCAGTCATTCCAGTGGGAAGCTCCGTGCTGAACGGAATCTCCAGCCGGAACTTCTTGCCCGGATAGAGCGCGTGATACCTGCGTATGAGATGCTCAAGGTCGTGCGAGAAACGTTCGTCCGGGGACTTCCGGATTATTGCGCCCTTTAAGAAGAGCTCCACAGCGTGCGCGGCAAGAAATAGTACGACGGCACCGCGCTCATATGTGGCCTTTCGATGAGACCGGGCAAGTAAGTCGCACAGTCGCTGCGCAGAATCGAGGTATGCGATCGCGTAAGCCGCGAACTGCTCCGAGAAAGCGGCGGCGCTCGGGACGAGCATGTTCCAGTGCTTGCGGTTCATGGTGAGGGCTAACGTTTAGAAGCGCACAGCAGATTTCTCCCTGCGGTCGAAATGACAGTTTTAGCGCTTTGAGATCAGAAACGTAAAGGCTGATGCCGTTTCCTCGGAAGAGAGCAGTGGATTGCCGGTCTGTTTGCAAAACGCGGCAAAATCTTTCACCGATCCCGGGTCGGTCGCCACAATTCTCAGCACCTGACCGGATTCCATGTCGGTCAGTGCTTTTTTGGCGCGCAGGATTGGTAGCGGGCAATTGAGGCCTTTTACGTCGAGGTCTTTACTGATCGTTATTTCGGTCATGATTAATCCAGTCATTGCGGCATATTTTCACTGCTATTTTACCATTTGAGTAAGTGAGGGCTGGTTGGCTTAGTTCAAGGGAACTGCAAAGGGAAGGCCAAACATTGGCGCACATTGTCTGATACCATATTATTTCGGGAACGCAGGCTCCCGTTGCTCGATCAGGTTCACACCCTTTGAGCCAAGACGGTGTCCCGTCCAAGTCTGACAACCTTCTATCAAAAAGGACTTTCATGGACACCGCAAACCCAAGCTCTATTTCAATTTCTTCGCTGCGTGCTCTATCTGGCAGTGCCGCATCCCCACTCGTGATCGACGTGCGCCGCGCCCAGGCATTTGAGAGCGACACCCGCATGCTCGCTGGTGCCACCTGGCGCGATCCCTTTGCCACCGATGCGTGGATTAAATTCGTCCCGCGCCAGCGTGATGTGGTGGTGTATTGCGTGCATGGCCACGAGATCAGCAAAAATACCTGCGTGGCACTGCGCGCGGCCGGCGTGAATGCGCATTACCTTGAAGGCGGCATTGAGGCGTGGACGGAAAACGGCGCGCCGACGATCAAGAAGCAGGCCGCTCTTTGTGTGCCGTCGTCGATCAACCTGCCATCGAAATGGATCACGCGCGAGCGGCCCAAAATTGATCGCATTGCCTGCCCGTGGCTGATTCGCCGTTTTATCGATCCTCTCGCAGAGTTTCTCTATGTGCCTACGGCTGAGGTAATTTCTGCGGCTAAATCACAAGTGGCCACGCCCTACGATGTACCTGATGTGCAGTTCACGCATCGCGGTGAGGAGTGCAGCTTTGATGCGTTCATCCGTGATTTTGAAATCAATGATCCGGCACTGAATGACCTTGCGACAATCGTTCGCGGTGCCGATACCGGCAAACCGCAACTCACACCGCAATCGTCGGGCCTACTCGCCATTTCGCTGGGACTTTCAGCGTTGTATCCGAACGATCACGACATGCTCGAACACGGCATGGTGGTGTACGACGCGCTCTACGCCTGGCTCAAACGCGCGAAAGCTGAAGTGCACAACGCTGATTTATTTAAAAAGTCATGAACAGCACAGCGCCGATTTCATTTCGCGACGCCCTGCGGTTTTGGCTGAAGCTGGGCTTCATCAGCTTCGGCGGTCCTGCCGGGCAAATCGCGATCATGCATCGCGAGCTGGTTGAGCAAAAGCGCTGGATTTCGGAAAAGCGTTTTTTGCATGCACTCAATTACTGCATGGTGCTGCCGGGCCCGGAGGCGCAGCAGCTGGCAACATACATCGGTTGGCTGATGCATGGCACTTGGGGCGGCATCCTGGCGGGCGCATTGTTTGTGCTGCCTTCACTCGGCATTCTGATCGCCCTTTCGTGGATTTATATCGCCTTCGGCAGCGTGCCCTTGATCGTCGGTATTTTTGCCGGCATCAAACCGGCGGTGACGGCCATTGTGCTGGCGGCAGCGTGGCGCATTGGTGGTAAGACGCTCAAAAATGGTTGGCTATGGGCGATTGCGGCCGCAGCGTTCGTGGCGATTTTTTTTGGCGACATTCCATTCCCGGCGATTATATTGAGCGCCGCCATACTTGGTGCCATCGGTGGTCGCTTCGCACCGGCAAAATTCTCGCTCGGCGGTGGTCATCACGAACAAGCGTCCGGTACTGATCAAGCGATCATCGGCGACAATACGCCCACACCTTCACACGCAAAATTTCGGCTCTCGCGGATGTTGGTTTATATCGGAGTCGGATTGAGTTTGTGGCTGATTGCGATGGCGATGCTGACTGCACACAGCGGCACGGAAGGTACCCTGACGCAGATGGGCTGGTTTTTTACGAAAGCCGCGCTGCTCACATTTGGCGGCGCATACGCCGTGTTGCCCTATGTCTATCAGGGAGCAGTGGAGAATTTTCAATGGCTCACCGCACAGCAGATGATCGATGGACTGGCGCTCGGCGAGACAACGCCGGGGCCTTTGATCATGGTGGTTGCGTTTGTCGGTTTTGTGGGCGGCTGGACCAAGTCGGTGCTGGGCCCTGAATCGCTTTTTCTTGGGGCGGCACTGGCTGCATGCGTGGTGACTTTTTTTACATTCCTGCCGTCGTTCCTGTTCATCCTGATCGGCGGGCCATTGGTTGAAGCCACCCACGGCCAGATGAAATTCACTGCGCCACTCACCGCGATTACGGCGGCTGTGGTCGGTGTCATCGTCAGTCTGGCACTGTTTTTTGCGTGGAAAATATGGTGGCCCATTGCCACGCGGGACGCGCTGTTCAGCGGGCCGTTCGACTGGTTTTCAATGCTGCTCACCATCGCTGCTGCCATTGCGTTGATGCGCTACAAGGCAAATGTGATTATTGTTATCGTGACATGCGGCGCGCTTGGCGTGGCAAGGACACTTATTGCGTGGTGATCACGAACCGGGGCTATTTACTGACCGCAAAATCACCCGACTTGCCACCACGTTTTTCCAACAGTTTGATGTCAGAAATCACCATGCCGCGATCTGCCGCCTTGACCATGTCGTAAATGGTCAACAGCCCGGCGTTGACAGCCATCAGCGCTTCCATTTCAACGCCGGTGCGGCCGATTGTTTCTACCGTGGCGCGACACTCGATGCTTGATGTTGCCGCATCTGATTGAAATTCCACCGCGACTTTATTGATGATCAAAGGATGCGCCAGCGGGATCAAATCCGCTGTGCGCTTGGCCCCCTGAATGGCCGCGATACGTGCGATGCCGAGTACGTCGCCCTTTTTTGCAGTGCCCTCACGAATCAACGCAAACGTGGCGGGCAGCATGGTGATGCGGCCGGCAGCAATGGCAACGCGGTGGGTTTCCGCCTTGGCACCGACATCGACCATATGCGCCTGCCCGTTTTCATCGAAATGGTTCAATTTGCTCATAATCAGATTATGCCGCCTTCCATTGGTACAATTCTTTACCGATTTTAAGGGAACTGATCCCCAATCGCTGAGACTAAAAGTCTTGCGTTCTTGCGCATCAGACACCTTAATCAGCCCAGACATCATGCCATGCCATCGCCGACCCGCCTGAAACGAATGACCGCTGCGCTGGCTTTGTGTGCCTGCATCGCGATGCCAGGCGCATTGGTGGCCCAAGGTTTGCCCGAACTGGGCGATGCTTCCGATGCGGTGCTGTCGGCACCCCAGGAGCGCGCCATCGGCAAACGAATCATGCTGGAAGTGCGCGGGGATCGCGCCTTTGTCGAGGACGCTGAGATTCAGGATTACGTCAGCGCCATCGGCTCCCGACTGGTTGGCGCAACGCGCCGTGCCACCAACGACAACCGCCGCGATTTCGAATTTTTCGTGCTCAACGATGAATCGATCAACGCCTTTGCATTGCTCGGCGGGTTTATTGGCATCCATTCTGGTCTGCTGTTGGCCACCACGAACGAATCCGAACTCGCGGGCGTTTTTGGACACGAGCTGGCGCACATTTTGCAGCGCCATCAATCGCGTGGTGCGGACGCGCAGCGAAAAGGCATGCCATTGCAATTGCTTGGTTTGGCTGCCGCAATTCTGGCAGCCCGCTCGAACTCATCGTCATCCGCACAAGCAACCGAAGCCGCACTTG
>JAYURJ010000184.1:0-3588 GCA_043756275.1 Betaproteobacteria bacterium
GCCAATCGATTTCGACTCGCTCAATACACCATTGTTTGAAGCGCCAGCTATCTACAAGAATAAGCAGTTCAGTCAGGAGTTCCAGTTCACATACACCGACGCGAAGTGGCAAGGCGTTGCCGGGGTCTATTACATGAAAGCAAACGCGTTCAATGAGTTTGATGTTTTGGCCAACCTTGCGGGTGGACTTTCCCTCTACACGCTCGACGACATCGATACGAAAACTTCTGCCGCGTTTGCCGATGTCAGCTATAGCGTGACGGATACGTTCAACGTAAACCTCGGCGGACGCTACACGAGCGATAAGCGTGAGGCGCGGATATTCAAGAGAAACTATCTAGGGTTGACGGGATCGCCGACGCTTGGAAATCCAGCCGCGTTCGGGTTGGCGACCAACACGGATTTGGGCAAGAGTGACCTGAATCGAACCGATACGAAGTTCACCCCCAAGATCGGCTTTGGCTGGAAGTTTGCACCGGAGCACAATCTCTATGCGTCCTACTCAGAAGGGTTCAAGGGCGGGTTCTTCGATCCTCGTATGGACTTGGGAGGAAACCCAACCAGCGCGCTATCACTTGAAAAAAGAAAGGGTGTCAAACCGGAAGAAGTCAAATCCTATGAGATGGGCCTCAAGTCTGCGTTTAATAACGGTCGGTTTCAGACTAATGCTGCAATGTTTTACACCGACTATTCAAACGTCCAGATTCCCGGCTCCGTTCCTACTTTTGATGCCGCTGGCAACGTCAATGGTTTCGCCGGGAACGTGACCAATGCGGGTAAGGCCGAGATCAAGGGATTTGAACTGGAGGCGCTTGCACGCGTGACCGACGCATTAACCTTGAGTGGCATGGTGGGCTTTATCGATGCCAAATATAAGGAGTGGATTGTCGCCAACGGCCTTCTTGGTACCGCAGCCGCCCTCATCAACGTTGCGGGCGCGGCAGAGTTCCAGAATACGCCGAAAAAGACAGCCAGCATCACGGCGACGTACGAATGGCCAATGACAATCTTCGGTCGAGCCGGTGGTTTCGCGTTGTCCAACAGTCTGTCGTACAGGGACAAGGTGAATCAGTTTGAATTCGTGCGCCTGAGCGGTTCGGCTACGCTGGACCGTGCCGTGTCCCAAAACATCCAACTGGTGGAAGGGAGTTATACGTTGTGGGATGCCGGTCTGGTCTGGACTGCTAAGGACAACAAGTTGCAGGTTGCCCTGAATGGACGCAATCTGACGGACAAGCGTTACAAGGTGGCCGGCTACGCGTTCGGTGATTTCTCCAACTCCATCACGACCTTCTACGGCGATCCGCGTATCATCAAGGCCTCCGTCACACTGAAATTCTGAAGCATACGGGACGAGAAAAAACGTCGCTGACATTACTTTGCGGTCGGTTTCCTGACATGCGTGCAAACGCTACGGAAGCCAGCCGCACAGTACGCGACCAGTCGCGGCTCAATTGATGCGAGATCATCCGAGCGGCACAGCCCGTCGCTGACGCGGTCCAGACGCCCGGTGCGCGAAAGAGCAAGCGTAAGTGCCCCGGTCAGAAAATGAAAGCACCAGAACAATTCTTCCTCGCGGGTATCCGGAAGCGCACGCTTGACAACCGTGATCAGCCGATGCACCAGCGGATCAAAATACGACATGATGGAGGGGGCGACATGGGAAGCATCATTGTTGACCAACGCAATCAGGCGGAAATAATTCTTCCAGCCATCGTCACCATTGCGGGCGCGTTCCAACAACGGAATCACGAACGCGGCAACGGCACCCTCCACCGTGGCTTTGTCGCCATGCGTGGCCTCATAAGTGTCGAACACTTCCATACGTTCAGAAAAAACCAATTCTGCGCGACGCTCAAGCACCGCGTCGAACAATCCCTGCTTGGTGGCGAAATAATAATGCGCAAGTGCTGCATCGACATTGGCCAGGATCGCCACTTCGCGCATCGTGACCCCGTCAAAACCGCGCTTGGAAAAAAGATCTTCGGCGGCATCGAGAATGCGATCAGCCGCATCAATATTGCCGTCCGCCTTGCGTGGTCGCCCTACCGTCGCCCGCTTCGGCTTCGCTCTCGATGTTGGCGTGCGGCGGCTCACAGGCCGGGCAGCCTTGCTATTGTCGCGCGTTATTTTCATTGGCCCTCACGCATAAAGCGCCAAACCCCGGATCGCGCGATGCGACGATGCTTTGCATGTATTTGTCAGGCTTACCCATGGCTCTTCCCAAATTTTTTTTATTTTAATTCTTTTCGTCTCCATTCATGAACTATATCGATGTCTTTTATCAGAGCGACGACGGTCTTCGCCTCTACGCGCGCGATTACCCGTGCGCCACAGCCGATGCACCAGTGATTCTGTGTTTGCCTGGACTAACGCGCAACAGCAAAGACTTTGCGTCACTTGCCAATACGTTGCAGCAAACCCATCGCGTGATCTGCCCTGACCAGCGCGGTCGCGCGCGCTCCGCGCGCGACCCCGATCCGGCTCGCTACCGCCCCGATCAATATGTGCTCGACATGCGCGCGCTGCTGGATCTGCTTCAGATACCTGAGGTGGTGGTGATTGGCACATCGCTCGGTGGGCTGATGGCAATGCTGATGATGGCAACGCTGCCGACACGAATAAATGCCGCCGTATTGAATGACATCGGCCCAGAGATCGATCCACGCGGCGTTGCGCGGATCAGTGAGTACGTGGGTAAAACTGCCCGTGCGAATACTTGGGACGAAGCAGCGACGCAAACGGCGATGACAAACGGTGCGGCTTTCCCTGATTTCAACCGCGACGATTGGCATGCGATGGCGCGCGACCTTTATATACAAGAGGGCAATTTCCCCGTGCTGGACTACGATCCAGCCATTGCGCAAGGCCTTGCCACCGGCACCGCCGCGCCGAATCTTTGGCCACTGTTTGATTCGGTTGGTCAGAAACCGATGCTTGTGATTCGTGGGGTCGACTCAGATATTCTGTCGACCGAAACGATGGTCGAAATGTCACGTCGGCTACCGCAACTTGTCTCGCACAATATCGCTGGACGCGGGCACGCACCTACATTAAATGAGCCGGATGCGCGGGCCGCAATTTACCAATTTCTTGGCGGTCTCAAATAGCCAACTGCAATCGAATGCCAACACTCACAACGCGTTTCACCAAAAAAAACGGCAACCCGAGGGTTGCCGTTTTTAATTTGCTGCTGTGACCGGTTTTTAAACCGATTACATTGGCTTGATGGCAGTTGCTTGTTTGCCTTTAGGGCCAGTCGTGATTTCGAAAGAAACCTTTTGGTTTTCTTTCAACGACTTGAAGCCATTGCCTTCAATCGCGGAGAAGTGTGCGAAAAGATCCTCGCCACCGCCGTCCGGCGTAATGAAACCAAAACCTTTAGCGTCGTTAAACCATTTAACGGTACCTGTACTCATGAAAATTCCTTAAAAATAAACACCGGGAAACTCCCCAGCGGAAAGGCAGCCTTACAACATCAGGTAGCGTAAATGGTACAAAGAATCGGGCTCATTGAAGAGCGAGTACTTCAGCACAAATTAACTGCATACACTGCGAATGCGACTGCACGGCGAAAGTTACGCGAAA